>JAYWDM010000289.1:0-5086 GCA_043779885.1 Betaproteobacteria bacterium
GGCACGGCACGCGTCGATACCAAGCCGCAACTCGAGATTTTTGCGGACGACGTGAAGTGCGCGCACGGCGCGACGGTCGGCCAGCTCGATGCCGACGAAGTGTTTTATCTGCGCAGCCGCGGACTCAGCGACGCCACGGCGCGCAATTTGCTGACTTACGCTTTTGGCGCCGAGATCATCGAGCGGATTCCCGTCGCGACCCTCAGGCATCGTCTCGAGCAGGCGGTGCTGGAACAAACGAGCATGCAGCTATGACGCAGCTGAGCGACGTTACCGCAACCCTCACCCCTAGCCCCTCTCCCGGGAGGGAGGGGGGAACGTCCAGCGGAAATGGTTTGTCGACCATTTCCGGTACATTCGACGTGGAGCGCATACGCGCCGATTTTCCGATACTGCAGCTCAAGGTCGGCGGCAAGCCGCTGGTTTACCTCGATAACGCGGCATCCAGCCAGATGCCGCAACCGGTGATAGACCGACTGGTGCGATATCAGGCCACCCAGCACGCCAATATTCATCGCGGTGTGCATTACCTGTCCGAGACCGCGACCGGAGAATACGAGCAAGCGCGGCGCACGCTGCAGCGTTTTATCAATGCGCGCGAAGAACGTGAAGTGATATTCACCAGCGGCACCACGGATGCAATCAATCTGGTAATGCACGGCTATGGCCGCAAGTTCATCGGCAAGGATGACGAAATAATCCTGACCACGCTCGAGCATCACTCGAACATCGTGCCGTGGCAGATGCTGGCCGAAGAGAAGGGCGCGAAAATCCGCGTCGTGCCGATCAACGACGCCGGTGAATTGCAGCAGGATGATTACGAGAAGCTCTTCAACGAGCGCACGCGGTTCGTCGGCGTGATGCACGTGTCGAACGCGCTGGGCACCATCAATCCGGTCAAGCAGATGATCGCGTTCGCGCATGCGCGCGGCGTACCGGTAATGATCGATGGCGCGCAGGCAGCGCCTCACCTGCAAGTTGACGTGCAGGACCTCGATTGCGACTTTTATGCGTTCTCGGGCCATAAACTGTGCGGGCCGACCGGCATCGGCATACTCTATGGCAAGGCGGCGACGCTCGAGCGCATGCAGCCGTTCAAGGGCGGCGGCGACATGATACTGTCGGTTACTTTCGAGAAAACCACCTACAACACGATCCCGCACAAGTTCGAAGCGGGAACTCCGCCCATCGCCGCCGCGATCGGTCTGGGTGCCGCGGTCGATTATCTCTCGGCGATCGGCATGGACCGGATTGCGGCGCACGAGATCGACCTCCTTAATTACGCGACGGAGCAGGTCAACGGCATGCCCGGAGTGCGCATCATCGGTACAGCCGAAAAAAAAGCGGCGGTGTTGTCGTTCGCGGTCGACGGCGTGCACCCGCACGACGTGGGCACATTGCTCAATCAGGACGGCATTGCCATCCGCACCGGACACCATTGCGCGCAGCCGGTGATGCAGCGGTTCAAGGTGCCCGCAACGTCGCGTGCATCGTTTGCGTTCTACAACAGCATGGCCGAAGTCGACGCCCTGATTGCGGGTATCCGCAATGTGCAAAAGGTGTTTGCATAATGGCCGACACCAAGACTCTCTATCAGGAAGTGATCCTCGATCACAATCGCAAGCCGCGTAATTACGGCGTGGTGGAGGGGGCGACCCATAAAGCCGAAGGGCACAATCCGCTGTGCGGCGATCACCTGAGCATGACGCTCAAACTCGATGGCGACCGCGTGGACGCCATCGCTTTTACCGGTGAGTCGTGCGCGATATGCAAGGCGTCCGCGTCGATGATGACCGCAGCCGTCAAGGGCAAGTCGCACGGCGAGGCCGAAGTTCTGATCCACGAATTTCGCGACATGGCCACCGGCGCGCTCGACCTGGCAAGCCAGCCGCATCATTTAGGGCGGCTGGCGGTTTTTTCAGGGGTGCGTGATCTGCCGACGCGCGTCAAATGCGCGATCCTGCCGTGGCACACGCTGCATGCGGCATTCAATTCCCTTACCAGCACCTCAACCGAGGCCGAAGACGATCCGATGCACGCGTCGATCGGAGACGCTTAACTATGCCGAAAATTGCCGAAATCGAAGGCACGCCGAATCCGAACGCGATGAAGTTCATTCTCAGGGAGCCGTTGACCTGGGGAATCACGCGGTCGTACGACGACAGCGGGCAGGCGAAGGACGATGCGCTTGCCGCGGCGTTGTTCGACATCGAGCATGTGACCAACGTGTTTTACGTCGATCACTGGATCACGGTCACCCAGGACGGTGGCGCTGACTGGCATGACTTGCAACGCAAGCTTGCGGAGCCTATCCGCGCCGCGCCCGCGGCGGACGCGCAATCGGCCGCTACGGCTGCTGCGGCAACGACTGAACTCGCCGCCCTGAGCCCGCAGGACCAGCAGCGCCTCGACCGGATCAATGAACTGCTGGATGAGCAGATTCGCCCCTACCTGCAAGGCGACGGCGGGGATCTTTACGTGATCGGCCTTGAAGGCAATACCCTCTCGGTGCACTACCAGGGCGCGTGCGGCAGCTGCCCAAGCTCGTTGTCCGGCACGCTCGTGGGTATCGAAAATCTGGTCAAGTCAATCGAGCCGGATATCCAGGTGGTCGCTGTTTAGCGCTGCTGCCCGCTCCCGGCGCTGGCGGCATGGCCCGAATGTGAGTTATCGTTGCAGCCGCGATGCCGCGTGGTATCGATGTAGCTAAACTCAGCTGTGGAGAGGGTTCCGATGAATTCCTGCAACGACTATGGGCGTGCGGCCCGCATGCTCCTGGGCGCGCTGGCAGTTATGGTGGTGGCTTCATGCGCCTGGGCGCAGTATCCGAACAAGTCGGTTCTGGTCGTCGCGGCATTCTCCGCGGGCGGCGACTCCGATCTGGCCGCGCGCAATCTCACGGCGGTATTCCCCAAATATATCGGCCAGAACGGCGTCGTGCTCAACAAGGTCGGCGCGAGCGGGGCGATCGGATCGGAGTACGTGAAAAAAGCGGCCCCCGACGGCTACACGCTGCTGCTCGCGCGCGTGGGTTCGCAGGCGACGCTGCCGGCATTGAAACCGGACCTGGGGTACAAGTGGAACGACTTCACGTTTCTCGGCCTGCTCGAACTTAATCCTTATGTATGCGCGGTGCGCGCCGATTCGCCGTTCAGGACATTTGGCGATCTGGTCGAAGGTTTCCGGAAAAATCCCGGCAAGCTCAAATACAGCACTGCCGGCGTCGGCACCATTCATGAAATGGGCCCGCAAATGCTGTTCGATATTCTGAAGCTCGGCAAGGACGCCGGAATACAGATTCCGTACAAGGGCGGTGGCGACGCCACGGTCGCGTTGATGTCGGGCGAGGTCGATATCAACTGCACCAACCTTGGTACTGCATTGGGCTTTATCAAGTCGGGGCAATTGCGCGCGCTGATGACCACCACGCCCGAGCGCTACAAGGAAATCCCCAGCGTGCCGACCGTGCGGGAAGCCGGCTATCCGCAGCTCGAGCGCATCATCGGCTGGAGCGCGCTATACGGCCCTCCCGGCATGGACAGGACGCTCGTCGCCTATTGGGGCGGGGTGCTGCAGAAAGTGGCCAAAGACCCGCAATGGGTCACCGCAACGGAAAGAATCGGCTCCGTGCCGCGTATTCTGTCGCCGGACGAGACAGCGCGGTTCGCCAAAGAGCAGTTCGAAACCTATGACCGGCTCGGCAAGGCGATCGGACTGACGCTCTAGTATCAAGTCGCATTCATTAGGAAACAAAGTGTCGATGCAGCTCTCGATCCGCATCCCGGCAAACACCGTAGGATGGGTTGAGGGACGAAACCTATCACCTGCCACGCGAATTTATTGATGGGTATCGCTGCGCTCCACCCATCCTACTTTTGAGTCGTGATACTAGTTGAACAGGTTCAAAACGCCGTCGAGTCCGGCGTAATTCAGCGCGTGTGTCGCGTGCGCCTGCACGACGGGCTTGGCATGATAGGCGACGCTGACGCCCGCTTCCGCCATGAATTGGAGATCGTTGGCGCCGTCGCCGAGGGCGATGATCTGTTCTTTTTTCAGCCCCAGGTCGTCACGCGCTTGCAGCAACGCAGCGCGTTTCATATCGGCGTCGACGATATCGCCGACGACCTGTCCGGTCAGCCTGCCGTCCGCGATTTCGAGCACGTTGGAACGCGTAAAGTCGAGCTTGAGGCGTTCCTGCAAACGTCCCGTGAAATACGTGAACCCACCCGAAACCAGCAGCGTCCTGATGCCGAGTCGCGTGAATTCGGCAAGCATGGCGTCCGCGCCCGGCGATAACCGCAGGCGTTCGTCGTATACGCGTTGCAGCGCGCCCGCATCGAGGCCCCTGAGCAATGCCACGCGCTGGCGCAGGCTTTGCGGATAGTCGAGTTCGCCGCGCATCGCCGCCGCGGTGATGGCGGCAACCTGCGGTTTCAATCCCTGCATATCGGCGATTTCGTCGATGCATTCAATGGTGATAAGCGTCGAATCCATGTCCATGACGGCGAGCCGGATGGCGGCAAGCCGCCGATCCTCCGGGACAAACGCGTGATCGAGCCGCGCCTGTTCGCAGTAGGGGGCGATCTCGTTGGTAGTCTGCGCGCCGCAAAGACGGAATGCCGTCGGTGAAATCTGTTCGATGCGGCTTGCGTGCGCGAGCCTGGCCAGTGCTTTCAAATCGGGTGTTTCAATCGCGGGGCCCTGAATGACTAGAGTCTGTGTCATGAATATCCTCGTGTGCGGCGGCGCTATTGATCGAGGATCGCGGGCAGTTCGCGAATATCGCGCAGAATCCTGTATGCCGCGCCGAAATCGCCGCGGGCGGTGAGCGCGTTCGGGATGACCGCGCATTTGATACCCGCGCCGGTCGCCGCCGTCAGCCCGCGCGGCGTGTCCTCGACCGCGAGGCATTGCGCCGCGCTGAAGCCGGTTTTTGCGATGCCCGCGAGATAAGGCTCGGGATCGGGCTTGGAGTTCGCATATTGTTCGCGGGTCAGAGCGAAGTCGAAGTAGTGCAAGAGGCCGGACGCAGCGTGAATAATCTCGAAATGATCGCGGCGTGAACTCGTCACCACACCCATCGCGT
>JAYWDM010000290.1:0-5085 GCA_043779885.1 Betaproteobacteria bacterium
AAAAACGCGCCGCGCGGACTTTCGCCGGCGAACCAGGAGGAGTCGAGCATGGCCCGCATCGCATACGCCGATGAAACCAGCGATCCGGACAGCATCGCGCTGGCCGCGCAAATCCGCGCCGAGCGCGACGGCCAAATCCCGAATATCTACCGCATGCTGCTCAACAGCCCGCCGATCGCACAGGGCTGGCTCAACCTGCTGACGGCCATCCGGCATAAATCGACGTTGGCCGGACGCTATCGCGAACTTGTAATCATCCGCATCGCGGTCATTAACGGCGCCGAATACGAGCGCGCGTTCCATGTTCCCATCGCGCGCAAGGAAGGCATGAGTGAAGCGCAGATCGAGGCGATCGCCGACTGGCAGGGCGCCACGGCATTCGACGACGCCGATCGCGCGGTACTGGCCTATACCGATGCAATGACCCGCGAAGTCCACGTGTCCGACGCGATTTTCGCCGCAGTCACAAAACACTTCGATGCCCGCGCCATGACCGAACTCACCGCCACCGTCGCCGCGTATAATCTGGTGTCGCGCTTTCTGGAAGCGCTGCAGATAGACCCCGAAGCCTGAATGAAATCGCCGATGCAGAATCCTTCGCCCCCTGCCATCACGGCCGACATCGCCTACACGCTGGATACCGGCGAGAAGCTCGTCAACGAGACTTTCGGCCCCAACAATATTCACCGCCGCCGCATGGGCACGCTGGATCCGCGGCCGATGAAGATCGAAAACGGACGTCTGCACGCGGACGGGTTTACGCTCGACCGCAACGGCTTCACGCTGGTCGAACACCGGACCGCGGTGCGGGATTTTTTCGACAAACCGCGACTCGAACCGGATTACTACCCTGAGGTCGAGCAACTCGTCAAACAACATTCCGGTGCGTCGCGCGTGGTCGTGTTCGATTACACGCTGCGTTCGGGCGACGAGCCGGAGCGTGAGGCGAAACTCGTGCGCGAGCCGATACATTCCGCGCACAACGATTACACTGAATGGTCGGCGCCGCAGCGCGTGCGCGACCTCTTGCCGGACGAAGCAGAAACACTCCTCGCCGGCCGCTTCGCGATCATCCAGGTATGGCGCGCGATCAATCAGCCGATCGAATCGAATCCGCTGGCGATCGCCGATGCGCAAAGCGTGCCGTTCGCGGACCTGATGATTGCCGAACGCCGCTATCCTAACCGCGTCGGGCAGACCTATCGGCTGCGCTATAACGCCGCGCACCGCTGGTTTTATTTTCCCCACATGCGGCGCGACGAGGCGCTCGTTTTCAAAGTGTTCGATTCGGCGCAGGACGGCCGTGCGCGGTTTACCGCGCATACCGCTTTTGACGATCCCGGCACGCCACCCGTCGCAAGACCGCGCCAGAGCATAGAAGCGCGCGCGCTCGCGTTTTTCGCCGGCTGAGCCGGCTACGCGCGCGGGATGGCGAGGCCGCGAAGGCTGATTCCATCGCGTCAGATTGCACTCGTCGATGGGTATCGCTTACGCTCCACCCATCCTACTCAGCACCGCAATCGTCACGACCGCGCCGCCCGTAGGATGGGTTAAGGAACGTAACCCATCGTTTGCATTAAATCGCCGCGATCACCTGGATCTCGACCATCAATCCGGGGTCGGCGAGGTGGCTGACTTCGACCATCGTGCTGGTCGGCAGGTTGTCCTTGAAGAACTCCTCGCGCGCCGCGACGATCTGTTTGAATTCCCGCATGTCGGTGGTGTAAACCGTTGTCCACACGACGTCCGACATGGACGCACCGGCCGCGACGAGGCACTTCTCGATGTTGCGCAGGCATTGCCGGGTTTGCTCGAGCATGCTGCCCGCGCCGACCTGGTTGCCGTCGCTGTCGCGCGCAACCTGTCCCGACACGAAGATCATGCTCTTGGGCTGATCGACCCGCACGTAATGGTTGTAAACAGTTGCCCGCACGTTTTTCATTCCCGGCGGGTTGCCGCGCTTGATGGACATGGCGACTCCTTGTAATCAACGCAATATGAGCAACGGCGGCAAATGCGCCGCGCGCGCAACTCCTGCCGCTTTACCCGACCCGCCGCGGGTCCGCGATGCAACCCGCCAGCGCGCTCGCGGCGGCGGTTGCCGGGCTGCACAGCAAGATGTCGGAATTTTTGTTACCCATGCGGCCAGGCATGTTGCGGTTGCTGGTGGACAGGCAGCGCTCGCCGTCCGCCACCACGCCTTGATGCGTGCCGGCGCAAACGCCGCATCCCGACGGCATCAGGATGGCGCCGGCCTCCACCAGCGCTTCGATGTCGCCGCTTCGCAACGCTTCGAGTTCCGACTGACGGGAGGCGGGAGTGACTATCAGCCGGATGCCCGGATGCACCTTCCTGCCCTTGAGGATGCTGGCTGCGATGTGCAGATCATCGGCGCGCGCGTTGGTGCACGAGCCGATGAACACCTGATCGATGTGCTGCCCGGCTACGCTGGACACGGTAACGCCCGAGTCCTCGCGACCGGGCAGGGCGACCATGGGTTCCAGCGTGGAAAGGTCGAACCGCATCTCGGCGCAATACTGTGCGTCGGCGTCCGGTAATACCGGTGTGAACGGCAATTGGGCCCGCCCCTGCATATACCCGGCGGTGACCGCATCGAACGGGAACACACCACCCTTGGCGCCAACTTCGGTTGCCATATTGCACAGCGTGAAGCGCTCGGAAACCGACATTGTTGCCACGGCATCGCCATGGAACTCCAGCATTTCGTATAACGCGCCGAGCACGCCGAGTTGCTGCGCGATGACGAGCATGAGGTCCTTGGCGTAAACCCCGTCGCGCAGGCGCCCGCTCAATATCATCTTGCGTGTCACCGGCACGCGGAACCACAACCGGTCCACCGCCCACAAAAAGCCCATTTCGGATTCACCAATGGCAAGCGCCAGCGCGCCGACCGCGCCGCCCGAGCAGGCGTGCGAATCGTTGCACACGCTAAGCGAGCCGGGAACGATCCAGCCCTTCTCCACCATCACCTGATGGGCGACACCGGTGCCGGCTTCATAGAATTTCGCAAAGCCGTGCTTGTGCACGAACTCGCGCACGCGTTTCAGGCTGTTGGCGTCTTTGGCGGAGTTCGGCGGGATGCCGTGGTCGAAGCATACGGCGATGCGTTCGGGGCGGTGCACGCGCGTTGCGCCCATCTTCTCGAACGCGTCGATCGCCCACGCCGCGTAATCGTGCGAGTAACTGAAGTCCGGGGTCGCCTCGACGATAACGCCCGGCTCGAGCCCGGAGCGTCCGCTCGTGCGTTCGAGCACTTTCTGCGCGAGCGTCTTGCCGCTCATTATTGAGCACTACCCGACGCGAGCAACTGGCGGCCGTAATGGATCAGACTCCCTGCCTCGACGATCCGCGCCACGACGTCCGTGACCGGGGCAATGCGCAAAGACTGGTCCTTCCATTGCACGCGCCCCTCGGCGAGCGAAATCACTATTTCGTCGCCGTCCTGCACCGGCAACCCCGCAAGTTCGGGACACTGGATGACGGCGATACCGTTGTTGATCGCATTGCGGAAAAAAAGCCGCGAGAAACTTTTGGCGATTACCGCCCGTACGCCAGCCGCGCGCAACGCCCGTGCCGGAGATTCGCGGCCGGTCCCATAGCCGAACGCTTCGCCCGCCACGATGATCGGGTGCGCACGCACCTTGCGGTTGGCCTCGGGGCTGAGTTCCATAAGGACATTCTCGGCCATCTGCGCCGGCTGCAGAAACGAATGGCGCGCCGGCAACACGACGTCCGCCGAGACGTGGTCCCCGAGCACCGCGGCCGTGCCGCGGATCGTTGCGATCGTCATGGGTTAAGCGTTGACGTTTTCGGCGTACGTCTTCGAGGGCAGATTCTCGCGCGGCCACTGGTCGCCGTTCTCGAATTGCGCGACGCCCACGGCGTGGCGGGCCATGCCGGATTCAAGCATCGCCATCGAAACGATCTCCGCGACCCCGACGTCGGTGATGCCGTGCCTGCGCAGCGCGGCGAAGTCCGCTTCGGCCATCGGCTCGTTAAACGCGGTCTTGCGCGCGAAGCGCAAGACCGCCTTGGTCATCTCGTCGACCTTGGTCGAGTTCTCGAAGTCGAGGATCTCCATGACGTCGTCCTCGGTCATGCCGAAATGCTCGATGAGATGTGTCTGGTGATTGTTGATGCAGCGCGGGCAGTCCACCTCCGCGGCGCACACCAGCGAAATCGAATTCAGCAGCGGCTTCGACACCGCGCCCGCGGTGAATTGCAGCCGCTTGGTGAGCCCCCACCAGTGGCGCAGCAGTTCGATGTCCTGCGCAAAAAAACCCCACGTCGGCGTCAGAAAATTAGCACCTTTCGTCCGGCGGATGTCCTCGAAGATCCGCGCCGTTTCGCCGGTCGCATCCTGCGGTTGCACCAGTTTGACTTTATCAACCATGACCAGCCTCCCTCGGTTCGACTATCGAAAGACACGCCTCGCACGCAACGTTCAAGATGCGCGTTCATCCTAATCCGCAATGATACCCGCTTCCCTGATGATCGCCGTCCAACGCTTCTGCTCGACGCGCATGAGGGCCGCGAATTCGGACGGGGCCAGTCCGGACGGATCGTAGCCGAGCACGTCCAGCCGCGCCCGCGTATCGGGCATGGCGAGGATCTTGATCGTTTCGCCGGCGATGCGCTCGATCAACGCCCGCGGTGTTCCGGCCGGAAACAACAGCCCCTGCCAGTTGGTCGCCTCGTAATCCGGCAGGCCCAGCGCTTCCGCCGCGGTCGGCAGGTCGGGCAATGCGGCCGAACGCTTCCTGGTGGTAACCGCAAGTCCGCGCACTTTTCCCGACTTGACGTACGGCAGCGCTCCCTGCATGCCCGACAGCATGACCGGTACGCGACCGCCGAGAATATCGATGAGTCCGGGAGGGCCGCCTTTATAGGGAATGTGGTTGAGCTGAATCCCGGCCATCTTGTTCAGCAGTTCTCCGCCCAGATGCTGCATGCTGCCGATGCCTGACGACGCAAAGTCGATCTGCCGCGGTTTTGCTTTGGCGATGCTGACGAGATCCTTCATCGTCTGCCCTGCGAACGACAGCGTGACGAGCCAGACGTTGG
>JAYWDM010000291.1:0-5071 GCA_043779885.1 Betaproteobacteria bacterium
GGTGCGTAACCGGGGCACGCGGTGCGGCGCGCGCGCAAAGGCTGTCTGCTGCGGGGGAAGCTGGTATCACGGCACATTAATTTCGCGATATCGCGGCTCCAAGGTAGGATGGGTGGAGCGCAGCGATACCCATCAAAAAACTTGCGTGGCAAATGATGGGTTTCGTCCCTCAACCCATCCTACGGTGCTTGCCGGGATGCGGATCGAGAACCGCATCGACACTTTGTTTCGTAATTGATGCGTCTTGATACTAGTGCCTGAACCGGTGTGGTGGGAAATAATGGCGGGCCTCAAGCCGTCACGGCGAACTGCTGGCGCCATTGACCAGTGGCGGTGCAGGCGATACATTCGTAATTCGTGAAAAATGGTGTTTGAAAATGCCTTACCTGACAGCGTGATTGTGAGCCCGCCCGACGGCATCGCCGATCACGCCGCGTTCTTCGCCCGCGAAGCGCCGTTTTTTCGGGCTTTTGCGCAACAGTTCTCCCTCGACCCGAAAATTGTTTACCTGATGGCCGGGCAAAAGGGCTCGCAGCCCGCCAGTGTCCGCAAGCGCTACCAGGAAGGCCTGGATGAGACTGCGCGTGACCCGTATCCAGTGCACCTGGAGCCGACCGCGACCACGCGCGCCCGGATCGCCGGCGGCTACGGCGCCACCGTTGATGAAATCGCGATTTCGCGCAACACCGCCGATGCGCTCTCGCAAATATTGATGGGCATCGAGTGGCAGCGCGGCGATGAAATCCTGGTCTCGCCGATGGAGCATCCCGCCGGCCTCGCGCCGGTGTTGCGGCTGGCGGCGCGCTTCGGGGTCACGATCGTCCAATGGGGTGTGCCGGTGCAGCGCACCGCCACCGCCGACGAGGTGGTCGAAGCGGTGCGCAAGCGCATCCGGCCCGGTGTCACCCGCGCGATCTTTTTTTCCAGCCCGTTGTGGCCCAACGGGCAGCGACTGCCCGAGCGGCGCATCGCGGCACTCGCCCAGGAGGCCGGCGCGATCTCGGTGGTGGATGGCGCGCATTACGGCGGCATGATCGAGCCGCGGCTGGATGAAAGCGGGATTGATTTCTGGGCCATTTCGGGCCACAAATGGCAGTGCGGGCCGGGCGGCACCGGCATCCTGTATATCCGCAACCGCCAGCATCCGGCGAATCCCACGCCGCTGCCGCGCTTTCACATCATCCGCAGCAGCCTCGTCGATATCCCGCACGATGGCAGCCGCCCCGCCGATTTCGACATCGGCGCCGCGCTGAGCAAATACGGTTTCCCGGAGTCGGCCGACTGGCGGGCGCTCGGCGATGTCTGCGCGGTCTGGGACGAGGTCGGGCGCGCGCGTATCCAGGCCTGGACCCACAATCTGGCGGACTATCTGCGCCAGCGCATCGCGGCCGCCTTTGGTGACGCTGCGCTGCTGCAACCGACTATCGACCGGGAGCTTAAGTCCGCCATCGTCTGCTTCAATCCCTTCCCCGGCGTCCGGCAACGCAGCGACCCCGTCTTCAACCGGCTGTTTCGCGATCGGCTGCTCGCCGAATACGGGTTTCGCATCTCGGGAGGTGGCGTCGGGCCCAATGGCTACACCCGTGCGCCCGATCCGCAGGCGGCGGCGTTTCCCGACGGCCTGATACCCAATCGCGATCCCCTGACGCTCGCGCCGGCGCCGTTCGGCTATGCGCTGCGTGCCAACGCGTGCGTGTGGAACTCGGTTGACCAGATGGACCAGTTTGTCGCCGCCACCCAGGATCTCGCGCGCAAGATGACGGCGCAGGTCATGCAATGAAGACAACCGCACCGCGACCATTAATCTGTGTGACCGCCAATGCAATGGAGTCTGCCGAGCGGCGGCGTCCGCTGCACGCCACCGGCGTGCGCAACGTCCATTCCCTGCTGAAGATGGTGGACTGCATCCCCGTGCTGCTGCCACCGGTGGGCGCAGCAGTGGACATTGCCGAACTGGTGTCACGCATGGACGGTTTCGTACTTCCCGGCGGGCGCGCGAACGTCGAACCGCATCACTACGGCGGGCCGGTGTTTCCAGCCGATGAACCCATCGATCCGGGCCGCGACGCAATTGTCCTGCCGCTGGTGCGCGCCTGCATCGCCGCGCGCGTGCCGGTGTTCGGCATTTGCCGCGGCATACAGGAGATCAACGTGGCGCTCGGCGGTTCGCTGCATTACCGCATTCATGAACTGTCCGGAAAAAACGACCACCGCAGACCGCGCGACGAGGATGTCTCGCAGGAAGAGATTTTCCGGCTCAATCACATGGTCGAATTGACCGCGGGCGGCCTGTTCCAGGCCCTGACCGGCCACGACGAGATGATGGTCAACTCATTGCACGGGCAGGGCGTGGATCGCCTGGGCGAGGGACTGGTGGTAGAGGCGACGTCCCCCGACGGTGTGATCGAAGGTCTGCGCTATAACGACGACACGCAGTTTATCGTCGGCGTGCAATGGCACGCCGAATGGCAGCCCGACGAGCATGCACTGTCGGGCGCGCTCTACACCGCCTTCGGTGAGGCGGCGCGCGCGCGCGCGGCGCGCCGCGCGGCGACCTGACGCCGGCCGATCGCACGCGTTCGCAACTGAGAAAGGAGGAACTGCCATGCCGTTCTACGAAAAAGGCGATGTCCGCATTCACTACGAAGAGGCCGGCTCCGGCTTTCCGCTGCTGATCATTTCAGGCGGCGGGTTGAACTCGAAGATCTCCTATTTGGCCGACAAAGCGCCGTTCAATCCGATGGAGGAGTTCAAGCACGAATATCGCTGCATCGCGAGCGACCTGCGCAACTCCAATGGCGGCCAGTCGTCCGGCCCGCTGGAAACCGACCGGCCCTGGGACATGTACGCCGACGACCACCTCGGCCTGATGGATCATCTGGGCATCAAGGAGTTCACGGTGATGGGCTTCTGCATTGGCGGCCCCTTCATCTGGAACCTGCTGAAGCGGGCGCCCAACCGCATCGTCGCTCCCGTGCTCGTAAACCCGAGCGGATCCCGTCCTGAGAAGCGCGACCTTTTCTACGACAACAACACCAAGGGCTGGGGCGCGACGCTAACCGCCAGCCGGCCTGACATCACGAAGGAGATGGTCGACAAATTCCTGACGAAGATGTACCGCACCAACCCCGACTTCGTGTTCACGGTGACGCGCGATTTCGTGCGCGCCTGCCAGACGCCCGTACTCGTGCTGCCCGACGACACCCCGCCGCACCCATACGCCGTCGCGATGGAGTCAGTGATGCTCGCGCCCAGGTCCGAAGTGAGCCTCTTTCCGTGGCAGGAGCCGAAGGAACGGATTGCGCTGGTGGTGCGGCAGGCCCGCTCGTTCATGAAAGCGCATCGGCCGGCGTGACGGCGGCCTGCCGGGCATGACTCGCCACCTCGCCAGGTATTTGTCGCCCGCGTTCTGTGGATTGGTATTACTCGCGCCGGGCGTTTCCCAATCACAAGCGTACCCGTCGCGCCCGGTACGCCTGATCGTTCCGTACGCAGCGGGCGGGCCGGTCGATTCGATGGCACGTCTCCTCACGCCACGCCTGGCGGAATTGTGGGGGCAGCAGATCGTGATCGACAACCGTGCCGGCGCGAACAGCATCGTGGGCAGCGAACTGGCGGCGCGCGCAGCACCCGACGGATATCACCTGTTGCTCATCTCGGCGTCATTCACGGTGAACGTAAGCCTGTACGCGAAGCTGCCGTTCGACGCGGTGCGCGATTTCACCCCGATTACACTGGTTGCATCCGGGCCGGGCATGCTGGTGACTCATCCGTCGCTGCCGGTGCGCAGCCTGAAGGAACTCATTGCGCTCGCCAGGGCAAAACCCGGCGCGATGAGCTACGGTTCGGCCGGATCGGGCGCGCCCACGAGCCATCTCGGCATGGAATTGCTCAAGAGCACCGCCGGAATCGACATCGTGCACGTTCCGTACAAGAGCATGGCGCCGGCGCTGATCGACGTGCTGGGCGGCCAGGTGCAAATGAGCATGCCGACCGTCAACGTCGTATTGCCGCATATACGTTCAGGCCGCCTGCGTGCCATCGGCGTCAGCTCGCTGCAACGTTCGCCAATCGCGGCCGACGTGCCCACGCTTGCCGAGGCCGGCATGCCCGGCTACGAGGCAATCAACTGGTTTGCCATTCTCGGACCCAGCGGCATTCCCGCTGCCATCGCGGAGAAAGTTCACGCCGACACCGCGGATGCGCTCAAGGGGACGGCGCTCCGGGAACGCATCGCCGCGGCCGGCATGGAGCCTAAATCCATGCCGCCGGCGGAACTCTCTGCTTACATCAAGACCGAAATCGTCAAGTGGGGCAAAGCGGTGAAGGCATCGGGCGCGCGGCCGGAATAATGTTCCGGAGCGTCACTCCGCTTGGCATCGTCCGGGCGAACCGGAAAAGTATGGCTTAATAGCAACGCTAACCCGGGAGGCGATCATGTTGAGGATACTTGCGGCGGCGATTGGCGGTGTTTTGCTGTTGGCGCAGGCGGCGTTCCCCGCCGACGCCTGGCCTTCGAGGCCGATAAAATTCGTTATTCCTTTTTCGCCCGGCGGCAGTACGGACATTACCGCCCGCGTGATTGCGGAAGCCCTGCGGCCGCTGCTCGGTCAGACCGTGCTCATCGAAAATCGGGCCGGGGCGGGGGGCAATATCGCGGGAGATGCGGTAGCCAAAGCCGCGCCTGACGGGTACACGTTTTTGGTGTCATCGGCGTCGCTGGTGGTCAACATGAGCCTGTACAAGAATCTCACCTATGATTTCGTGCAGGATCTCGCGCCGGTATCGCAAACCCATTTCTCCACCAACGTGCTCGTGGTCAGCCCGAACGTGCCCGTTGCCAATCTCGCCGAATTCATCGCCTATGTGAAAAGCGGCCAGAACACGGTGAATTACGGAACCGCGGGACACGGCACTTCGCAGCATCTTGCCGCTGCCCTGTTCAACAACATGGTGGCGGGAAATATGGTGCACGTAGCGTACAAGGGCGGAGCACCCGCGACCACCGCTCTGCTCGGCGGCGAAATTCAGGCGATATTTGCGCCTCTGATCGAGGTGCTGCCCCATATCA
>JAYWDM010000292.1:0-5057 GCA_043779885.1 Betaproteobacteria bacterium
GAGTTCCCTTGGTATTTTGTGACGCAGTAGGATTAACTGCGTTACCTCGCTTGACGCACCCCTCTCCCAGAGGGCGAGGGGTGCGTCAAGCGAAACCGAAGCTGTCGCCCGGTTTCGTAACAACAAAGCCGTCATCTCTGGTACGATCGCGTCTTTGCACCGTATTTGAGGAACAAAATCATGGCCCAGCAAGCAGACGGCAAGAGCATGAACCTGACTATGGACGCGGCGAATGTCTACCGCGAGGACGTTTACACGGACCGCAAGGTGGGCACGATCCGCTGCCTCACGCCCGTCACCAGCGATGGCTCACCGGACGCCGGCCGCAAGCCGCTCTATGTCGGCGAAGCGCAGATCCTGACGCCGATGGGCGCCATCCCCGTGACGTTCGAAATCGATGGTGCGTCGCTGGCTGACGCGACCAGGAATTACGAGGCGGCGGCCAAGGTGGGCGTCGAACGCACCGTCAAGGAAATTCAGGAGTATCGCCGGCAGGCGGCATCTTCCATCGTCATCCCGCAGGGCGGCGCCGGCGGACTGCCCGGCATGGGCGGCGGCGGCAAAATTCAAATTCCGTGAAAAGATGATCGACGGGGGAGTGCCAGGGTGGGGGTGAGATCGCATGAGACGCAATGTTTTCACCCCCATCCCGCCCTTCCCCCCTCAAGGGGGAAGGAGACCACCTACCACGCCGAATTACTTCGCGGGAATCACCGGCAGCACCAGGCACGACGGCATATCGCCGCCCGCATAGATCGTATTCTCGGCGCCGGCATTGTAATCACCGTGATAGTGCGTGTAAGGCGCGCTGCCCACGCCGTCGCGCGGCTGCACGTCGACGCGGATGCGATGCCCCTTCGCGAACACCATCGACGTCGGCCATACTTCGATCTGGCACTCGACGATCTCACCCGGTTTCAGCCACAGCCGCTCGTTGTGCGCGTGATACGGCCGGTACGGCAATGACCGCGCCGCATCGAGCTTGCGGTGCGACGCGCGCAGCCAGCCTTTGGTCACGCACGGCACAGGCTGCCCGTGCTGCCCGATTTCGCATACGTCCTGGCCGTCGGGTCCGATATTGCGCAGCGTAACGAAGATGTCCATGTCCTCGGCGGTGCTCGACACCCAGAGGTTCATCACGAGCGGCCCCGTCACCTCGGTGTCCTTGTCGAGCGGCGCGGTGGCGAACGAAACGCCGGAGCGCCCGGTATTGCCGTGCGTCGTCGCGAGCGACGAGCCCGATGCCACACCGGCCTTGCCCGATCCGCTTGCCGAGTACGTGATCCTGCCGGCTTTTTGCGGCGCCGCCGTGACGAGTTCTCCCTCGACGCCCATCAGGTCGCCCGTCGGCGCGCGATCGATCTGCAAATACATTCTGGTCCACTGCGTGCGCGCGAGCGGCCATTCGTTTTCCGCGCGGAACGCGTAACGGTCGGGGCTACCGCCAGTGCGTATCTCGAGCTTTACCGGCGGCTCGTCCATGATGCCGGTATCGATGCCCTTCAACCAGTGGTCGAACCAGCGCAACTGGTCCATGCGCCCTTCTTCCGCGTGGAACGGATGGAAATGCGTGCCGGTGTGGATGCGCAGTTTTTTGTGTGGCGACGCGGCGTTCATATAACCTTCGGTGTTGCCGCGCAGGTGCATCGAGAAGCCGCCCCAGTTGCCGACGCTGTAGAGCGGGACCTTGATCTGGTCCCAGCGCGCGCCGGTCAGGCGCCAGTATTCGGAATCCAGATCGTTGCGCATGTATTTCCACATCATGTCGTTGTGGAAAGCGTCCGGGTTGAAACTGCGCGGACGGCCGAGCAGGTGATGCGCCGTGTGGGTGAGCCACCAGTTGCCGATGAAGCCGAGCGCGAAGATGCCGCCGTGATAAGCCTGGTCGCGATACTGGTCCGCGCGCCCTTCCCACGGCATGATCGCTTTCAACGACGGCGGCATCAGGTTCGCCACGCGCCACTGCGACGACGCGTGATACGAAATGCCGAGCAGCCCGACGCTGGCCGAGCACCACTCACGCTTCGCAATCCACTCGATCGCGTCGTAGTAGTCGAGCGATTCCTGATACGAGCTGGGCTCGGACTCGCCGGGCGATTTTCCCGAGCCGCGCGCGTCCACGCGAACGCACGCATAACCGCGCGGGCACCACCAGTTAGGGTTGACGGTCTCCCAGTTCATGTAGGGATTCGCCTCTTCTTCGAGGTCCGCCGGCGGAATCCACAGCTTGTCCTTCTGGTACACGGTGATGTTCATGATCACCGGCACTTTTTCGCTGGTGTCCGGGCGGAAGACATCCGCATACAAAATGGTGCCGTCGCGCAGCGGGATCTGCACGTCCTTCTCGACGATCAGCTTGAAGTCGCGCGGCTGGGATACTTTGGCGGATGCTGCGGTCATGCTGTTTCCTTTGCGATAAGTCGCATTTCAAAAAAGAACTGGTAGCCGCAGATAAACGCGGATAAACGCAGATAAGGAACTATCTTCCTGCACAGAGATCATGGAGGACGCACACGTGAATCAAAATAATTTCTTGGACGCATTTCCTGCGAGTTGCGCGAACAATGCCTCGGATTTGGTATTGGCGTTTATCCGCGTTTATCTGCGTTTATCTGCGGCCAAAAGCACTTAGGCAGTTCTCATTCAAATTTCACATTGTTCTCTTTGATGATGCGCGCCCAGCGGGTGAGTTCGCTGCGCACGAACGCCTGAAATTCTTCCGGCGACGCCGAGGGCGTCAGCGGCACGCCGGCCTTGGCAAACGCCGCCTGCACCTGCGGGCGGTGCAGAACCTGAGTGGTCGCCGCCGCCAGTTTGTCGATGATCGCGCGTGGCGTTTTCGCCGGCACGAAGAATCCGTTCCAGTTGACGCTGCCCGTGCCCGGAAAACCCGCTTCGGCCATGGTCGGCACATCCGGCAGGTCCGGCAGCCGCTTCTGCGCGGTCGTCACGAACGCCTTCATGCGGCCGGCCTTGACCTGCGGCATGACCGTCGCGGCATTGAGGAACGAAAAATGGATCTCGCCGGCAATCACCGGTGCAAACGACGCGCCGGCGCCTTTCGACGGCACGTTCACCATCTGGATGCCGGCCTTGGCCATGAATTCGAGCATGTCGAGATGCGAATACGCGCCGATCGGATTCGAGTAGTTGAGCTGGCCGGGGCGCGCCTTCGCGTAGTCAATCAGATCTTTCATGTTGTTGGGCGGAAAGCCCGCGCCGGAGACCAGCAGATTGGGAATGGACGCAAGCAGAGCAACACCCGTCAGTTCCCTGGTTGGATCGAACTTGAGCGTGGCCGCGAACGCGATCGGGTTGATCGCGCCGGTGGAAACGTTGTTGATGAGGATAGTGTAGCCGTCGGGCAGCGCCCGCGCGGCCATCTCCACCGCAATATTGCCGGACGCGCCGGCGCGGTTGTCGACGACGAACTGCTGGCCGAGCACTTCGGAGAGCCCCTGCGCCATGATGCGGGCGACGATGTCCGTCGCGCCGCCGGGGGCAAAAGGAACAATCAAGCGTACGGGTTTCATGGGCCAATCCGTCGCGCGATCTGCCGCGCTTGCGGCACCGGACAACAGCGTGCATAGCGCTGAAATCACGACGCCCAATCTCCCTGCGAATGCCATGCCCCTCGTGCGTGCCTGTGATTTCAATTGGTTTGCTACTCCGGTTTCAGGTTCGCAATACGGATCGCCTGCGTAAAGCGCGCGTATTCCTCGGCGACGAACTTCGCGAATTCCGCCGGCGTGGTCGTCACCGGGTCCGCGCCCTGGCGCTCGAACAATTCGCGCGTCGCCGGCATCGCGACGACCTTGACCAGGGTTGCGAGCAATTTGTCGAGTATGGGCTGCGGCGTGCGCGCCGGCGCCATCAGGCCCATCCAGCCGCTCGACAAGTAGCCCGGCACGCCGGATTCGATCACGGTCGGCAAATCCGGCATCAGCGGCGAGCGCCTGGCGCCCGCGGTCGCCAGCGCGCGCAATCGCCCCGCGCGTACGTGGCTCAATACTGCCGGTGCGGGCGTGATCGTCACCTGCGACTCGTTGCCCATCAGCGCGGCGACGGACGCGCCGCCGCCCTTGTACGGCACGTGCACCACGTCGATGCCGGCCATGTGCGTGAACAGCACGCAGGCGAGATGACTTTGCGATGCGGAACCCGCGTTCGCCATATTGAGCTTGCCGGGATTCGCCTTTGCATACGCCAGCAATTCCCTGACGCTTTTCACCGGCAATGCCGGATGCACCACGAGCACGTTCTGCGTGATGGCATAGAGCGAAATGTAGGCGAAATCCCCGATCGGGTCGTAGCCGAGCTTTTTGAAAGTCTGCGGCGAGATGACCGCCGTCCCGGTGGCAACGGCAAGCAGCGTCTGCCCATCGGGCGCCGCGTGCGCGACGACTTCCGCCGCGAGCGTGCCGCCCGCGCCCGCACGGTTGTCGGCAACAATTTGCTGGCCGAGTTCCTCGCCCATTCTGGCGGCGAGAATGCGGCTCACGTTGTCCACCGAAGCGCCGGGATTTTGCGGCACCATCAGCCGGATGGGACGCGCCGGGTAGGCCGCCGCATCCCGCTGCGCGGCCTGTACGCCCGTCCATGCGATGCCGAGCAAACTCACCAACAAAACTGTTTTCTTAAAATGCACGGCTTGCTTTCTTCACTGGCGACCTGATACGCGCGGCCCGCACCGGCGACCGCTGCAGGTCACGACACTATGGCGCTCCGCGAGCGGTGAATATAACATGTGGGCACAGTCACTTCGTCATTTGACAAAGGCCCCTGCATGAACGGCAACCGCAATTCAACGCTACTGATCGTGATGGCGGCGTTCGCCTGCCTGGCCGCACTGGCGGCGCCCGTCCTCGCGCAATCGCCTTCCCACGCCGACCACCGCTTCAGCGGCGCCGACCAATGGGCGAAGGTCTTCGACGACCCCAGGCGCGATGCATGGCAAAAACCGCATGAGGTGATCAGTGCGCTGAAGCTCGCGCCGGATGCCGCGGTCGCCGACATTGGTTCGGGCACCGGTTATTTCGCGGTGCGCTTCGCGCACA
>JAYWDM010000293.1:0-5055 GCA_043779885.1 Betaproteobacteria bacterium
CAGTACGCGCTGTGGGTGGGCCGCGCGGTCCGCGGCGACCTCGGCCGCTCCATCGCAACGGGGCGCTCGGTCGCAACCGAAATCGGCACGGCGATTTCGAACACGTTCATCATTGCCGTTGCCGCCAGCGTTATCGGCTTTTCCCTCGGTGCGCTGTTCGGCACCATCGCGGGTTACACCAATGGTTCGTGGATCGACAAGAGCGTCTCGGCGATCGCCATCGCCGGCGTGTCGGTGCCGCACTACTGGCCGGGCATGGTGCTGGTGATCGTCTTCTCGGTCACGCTGAACTGGCTGCCGGCAATGGGCGCGGGCGCGGGCGGGTCGGCCGCCTGGGCGTGGGACTATGCGCACATGAAATTCATGATTCTGCCGGCGCTGACGTTGTCGGCGATCCCTACCGGCATCATCACCCGCACGCTGCGGGCGCTGGTCGCCGACATCCTGTCGCGCGAATTCGTCACCGCGCTGGCCGCCAAGGGCCTTTCGGAAAAGGCGATATTCCTGCACGTGGTGAAAAACGCCGCACCCACCGCGCTGGCGGTGATGGGGGTGCAACTCGGCTACCTGCTTGGCGGCTCGATTCTGGTGGAGACGGTGTTCTCGTGGCCGGGAACGGGCATGCTGCTCAACAACGCCATTTTCCAGCGCGACATCCCGGTGCTGCAGGGCACGATCCTCGTGCTTGCGCTGTTCTTCGTCGGCCTGAACCTGATCGTCGACGTGGTGCAGACGCTGTTTGATCCGCGGATCAAGCGCAACTGACCGACGCCATGTCCGCGAACGCCTCCACCGCCGCCATCGCCGCCGGCATCGCGCTGCCCGCGGCTGCCCGCGCCGGCGGTTACTGGCGCGGCGTTGGCAGGCGCCTGTTGCAGGACAAGGTCGCCATCGCGTGCGCGCTGCTGTTGCTTGCTGTCGTCCTCGCGGCGGTTTTTGCGCCGTGGGTCGCGCCTGCCGACCCGTTGAAGGGCAGCATACTCAAGCGGCTGCAACCCATCGGCGCGCCCGGGTTCATCCTGGGCTCCGATGAACTCGGCCGCGACATGCTGTCGCGCCTGATCCACGGCGGTCGCCTGTCATTGGTGATCGGCATCAGCCCGGTGCTGACCGCGCTCCTCATCGGCGGTCTGCTCGGCATCATCGCCGGGTTCATGGGCGGCCGGCTCAACAGCGTGATCATGCGCAGCGTCGATGTGTTTTACGCTTTTCCGTCGGTGCTGCTGGCGGTGGCCATATCCGGCGCGCTCGGTCCCGGCGTGTTCAACGCGCTGCTCGCGCTCACCATCGTGTTCATACCGCCGATCGCGCGCGTCGCCGAGAGCGTCACGACGCAGGTGCGCAGCCTCGACTACATCGAAGCGGCGCGGGCGAGCGGCGCCGGCAACCCAACCATCATCCGCGTGCACATTCTCGGCAACGTGCTCGGCCCGATCTTCGTTTACTCGACCAGTCTCGTGTCGGTATCGATGATCCTCGCCGCGGGCCTGTCATTCCTCGGCCTGGGCACCAAGCCGCCCGCGCCCGAATGGGGCCTCATGCTGAACACGCTGCGCTCGGCGATCTATACGCAGCCGTGGGTGGCCGCATTGCCGGGCGCGCTGATATTTGTGATCTCCATCAGCTTCAATCTGCTGTCCGATGGCCTGCGCTCGGCCATGGATGTCCAGCGCTGAGCATGGCCGAAACCCAGGCCCAGCCGCTGCTGCAGGTGCGCGAGATCGCCAAGCACTTTCCGCTGAAGGGCGGTCTCTTTGGCCGCGCCACGGCGACGGTCCGCGCGGTAGACGGTGTCTCGTTTTCGGTTGCCGCCGGCGAGACGCTCGGCATCGTCGGCGAATCCGGTTGCGGCAAGTCGACCACCGCGCGGCTCCTGATGCGGTTGATCGAACCCGACGAGGGGCGCGTGCTGATCGAAGGGCGCGAGATCGCGCTGTCGACCCAACGCGGCGAAGCGGGCGTGCCCGGCGGCATCGCGGTCAACGCGGCGCGGCGCATGATGCAGATGGTGTTCCAGGATTCGTTCGCATCGCTCAACCCGCGGCTCACCATCGAGGACAGCATCGCTTTCGGCCCGCGGGTGCACGGCGTGGCGGAGTCGGCGGCGCGCGCGCGCGCCCGCGACCTGCTTGGGCGCGTCGGTATCGAGCCCGACCGCTTTGCCGCGCGCTACCCGCATGAGCTCTCCGGCGGCCAGCGCCAGCGCATCAACATCGCGCGCGCGCTGGCGCTGCATCCGAAGATCGTCATCCTCGACGAGGCGGTGTCGGCGCTCGACAAGTCGGTCGAGGCGCAGGTGCTGAACCTGCTGCTGGACCTGAAGGCGGAGTTCGGGCTCACCTATATCTTCGTATCGCACGACCTGAACGTCGTGCAGTACGTCAGCGACCGCGTGCTGGTGATGTACCTCGGCAAAGTCGTCGAGCTCGGCCCGGTCGAACGCATTTACGCCGGCACCGGCCATCCTTATACGCGTGCGTTGTTGTCGGCGATGCCGTCGATGGATCCCGCGCACCGCACCCAAACGCCGCCGTTGACCGGCGATCCGCCCAACCCGATCAACCCGCCGTCCGGATGCCGTTTCCGCACGCGTTGTCCGCACGCGGAGGACCTCTGCGCCAGGCGCGTACCGCCGCTGTCGGAGCTGTCGGCGGGCCATCGCATTGCCTGCCATATGGTGCACGCGGGTTCCGGGCACAGCCAGGCGCCGCAGTCATGAGCGCCGCGGCTTCACTTGACGAGCCGATGGTCAGCGTGCGCGACCTCACGGTGCAGTTCACCGGGAGTGCGAAACCGGTCAGCGCGGTCAACGGGGTGAGCTTCGACCTCGCGCGTGGCGAAGTGCTGGGCGTGCTCGGCGAGTCGGGCAGCGGCAAAAGCGTCAGCCTGCGCGCGCTGTTGCGCATCCTGCCGCCCCGCCGCAGCCGCATGGCGGGCAGCATCCGCGTCGCCGGACGCGACGTGCTCGCGCTCAGCGACGCCGAACTCGGGTTGTATCGCGGCGGCACGACGTCGATGATTTTCCAGGAACCGATGCTCGCGTTCGATCCGGTCTACACCGTCGGCGACCAGATCGCCGAGGGTTACATGCGCCACACTGGCGCGAACCGCGCCGCGGCGCGCCAACGCGCACTCGAAATGCTCGAGGTGGTGCAGATCCCGTCGGCGGCGCGGCGGCTCGACGCCTATCCGCACGAAATGTCGGGCGGCATGCGCCAGCGCGCGATGATTGCGCTGGCGCTGGCGTGCAAGCCGCAACTGCTGCTCGCCGACGAGCCGACCACCGCGCTCGATGCGACGGTGCAGATTCAGATCCTGCTCCTGTTGCGCGAGCTGCAGCGCGAGTTCGGCATGTCGGTGATCTTCGTCACTCATGACGTCGGGGTAGTCGCCGAGATCGCCGATCGCGCCTCGCCGTGATGTATGCCGGGCGCATGGTCGAAATCGGGCCGGTCGCCGAAGTCGTGCTGCGGCCGCGGCATCCCTATACGCAGGGTCTCCTGTCCTCGACCATCCACGGGTCCATGCGCGGCACGCGGATCGAGGCGATTCCCGGCGCGCCGCCCGACCTCGCGTCGCTGCCCCCCGGCTGCAGCTTCGCGCCGCGCTGCAAGCATGCGCGCGATGATTGCCGCGCGGCGACGCCGGCGATGACGCGCATTGGCGCCGCGCATGCGGCTGCCTGCGTGCTGGTTGATGCCGCGGCCGCCGGCGCGGCGGCGGCCAGTCCGGCATAATCCGCGCGTGCCGCGCATTTTGCTCATCAACCCCAACACCAGCGAGGCGATGACCGCGCTGGTGCTGCGCCATGCTCGCGCGGAGTTGCCGTCGGACATCGAGATCGTGCCGGTGACGGCGCGCTTCGGCGCCACGGTCATCGCGAGCGAGGCGGCGTTCGCCGTCGCCGCGCATGCGACGCTCGACGCTTATGCGGCGAACCCCGGCCCCTGGGATGCAGTGCTGCTCGCTTGCTTTGGCGATCCCGCGCTGCATGCGCTGCGGGAAATTTCGCCGGCGCCGGTCGTCGCGTTCGCCGACGCGGCGATGAGCGAGGCCGCGGGCTACGGACGTTTCGCCATCGTCACCGGCGGCGCGCGCTGGGCGCCGATGCTGACGCGCCTCGCGGCCGCGCTGGGCCACGCCGCTACGCTGGCTGGCGTCGTCACGCTCCCGCTCGATGGCGGGCAGATCGCGGCGAACCCGGATGCCGCGTTCGCGGCGCTGCGGGCGGCCGTCGAACAAGCGGTGGAGCAATACGCCGCGCAGGCGGTGATCATCGGCGGGGCGGGGCTCGCCGGGCTGGCGGCGCGTCTGCAACCGGATGCGCCGGTGCCGCTCATCGACAGCGTGCTCGCCGGCGCGCGCCGGGCGGGCGCCTTGGCGCGCGAGCACGCGAGTTCAGTAGCGCCGGCGGCGTTGCCGCGCGCGGCGGGGGACTGCATCGCGACCACGGGGCTTGGGCGGGAATTGGCGGCGTTGCTGGGCAAACCGGTGCAATCCTGATGTCCTGAGTCTGCAATGCGCTTACAAGATCCGGCTATGCCGACGGTCCGCGGAATGCGACGATCCCCGGAAAGCGCTGCGCTCCTTCCGGGCTACGAACCTTCTAGAAGTGCACTGCAACATCGAGCGCCTTCTTGTAGATCGGCAAATGCTCGCAACGCGCCATCGAGTGTAAAATTTTTCGACAGTTTTAGCGTATAAAGGCGCTCAGCGAACTCCCGGCAACCGTGAGGTAGGCGAGTTCATTGGCTAATATGGTGGCCATTGTATTTTCAGTTGAGAAACGCGTTTAGCGCGCCTTGCCGATCTTGAGCGGCGTTTCCTGCACATACTCCCTGATTTCATCCGCGTTGAGGCCGGCCCACTCGGCCAACACGGCTTCGGTGTCCTGCCCCAGCAGGGGCGCGCATTTCACCTCGACGTTACTGGCGGACATTTTCACGGGCCAGCCCGGCATCCAGATCTCGCCGCGCTTCGGGTGGGTGACGGGGGCGAACATGCCGCGCTTGCGCAAATGGGGATCATTCGTCAACTCCTGCGTATCGAGCACCG
>JAYWDM010000294.1:0-5042 GCA_043779885.1 Betaproteobacteria bacterium
AGGGTGTGCACGCCGCGGTGGATGTTGGCGTGCTGCGTCGTCTGGTAGTGCACCAGGCGGTCGATCACCGGCTGCGGCATCTGGCTGGACGCGGCGTTGTCCAGGTAGACCAGCGGCTTGCCATGGACCAGCGTTTGCAGGATCGGGAAATCCGCGCGAATGCGCTCGAGATCGAAGGTCTTGGCGCAGCGGTCTTGCTCTGTGGCGCAGCCCAGGCCGAGTTGACGGGCGCTCATGGCCGGCTACCGGTTTGCGCCAGCATGCGTTGCTCCAACTGTTGGCGCAGCGAGGCGACGGGAATGCGCGCGATGATCTCGGCGCCGAAGGCATAGGTCAGCAGGTCGCGCGCGGCGCTGTCGGACAAACCGCGGCTCTGCAGGTAGAACACTTCCTCGGCGTCGAGCGGTGCCACCGTGGCACCGTGCGCACACTTCACATCGTCGGCCAGGATCTCGAGCTGCGGCAAGGTATCGATGCGCGCCCGGGCGCCAAGCAGCAGGTTGCGGCTCATCTGCGCCGCGTCGGTGTGCTGCGCGCCAGGGCGCACCATCACCTTGCCGTTGAAGACCGCGCGCGCCGTGCCACCAGCGATGCACTTGTGCAGCTGGCGGCTGCGCCCATGCGGCTGCGCGTGGACGATGCAACTGTGGGTGTCGGCCAACTGGCTGCCGGCGACGACGGCCAGGCCATCGACCGCGCAGTCGGCGCCAACGCCCAGCACCACGTCGAGCTGATGGCGCGAGAGCTGTGCGCCCATGTCCACGCTGACCGACAAGTAGTGGCTGGCGCGTCCCAGCGAGACGCTGGTGTTGGCGATATGGAAGGCCTGCGGGCCTGCGCGTTGCACACGGATGTGCTGCACCTCGGCTTGATCGGCGAGCACGATCTCGGTCACGGCGTTGCTCAGGCAGGCTTCGCCTTGCAGCGAGACATGGTCCTCGATCAGCGTCAGGCTGCTGCCCGCCTCGGCGATCAGCAGGCAGCGCGGGTGACTGACGACCCCCGCTTGCGTGGTGATGAACAACAGGTGCACCGGCGCCGCGAGCGTGGTGCTGCGCGGCGCGCGAATCACGGCTGCATCGCTCAGGAAGGCGGTGTTGAAGGCCGCGAAGACATCGCTCCCGAGTGGCTGGTGGCAACCAAGATGCTTCTCGACGGCGGCGGCCTGCGCTGCCAGGGCCGCGGGGAGGTTGGCCACCAGCACGCCGCCTGCGTTGGCGGTCGGGCCGGACAGCTCGGGTGCATGAACGCCGTCGACGAACACCAGTCGCGTCGCCGCTTCGGCAAGCTGGAAGCCGGCCATGTCGGCAGCCGACACGCGGCCCGAGCCGCTCGCCGGTTGCAGGGACACCTTGCCCAGCGGCGTCAGGTCGGTGAAGCGCCAGGCCTCGTCGCGCGATGTGGGCATCGCCAGCGTGCCGAGGTCGGCGCGGCCCTGGCTTCGCAGCGCATTGACGCAAGCCCAAGGGCTGCTCGGCAAGCGAGGATGGTCGGCCCACAGGGTGCCCTGGCTACCCGCCACGGCCGGCCCGCGCAGGGCGATGACCGCGCTCACGGCGCCACCGCCACAGCCTGCGCGCGGTGCCGAGCCTCATGCTCTGTCAGGTGCTCGGCGCCGATCCCCTCGTAACCCCGTTCCTCGAGTTCGAGCGCCAGTTCCTTGCCGCCGGTCTTGATGATGCGGCCGGACTCCATGACGTGCACATAATCGGGAACGATGTAGTTAAGCAGGCGCTGGTAGTGCGTTACGAGCACCACGGCGTTGTCCTTGTTGGCAAGCTGGTTTACGCCGTCGGCAACGACCCTCAGCGCATCGATATCAAGGCCCGAATCCGTCTCATCGAGTATTGCCAGACGCGGTTCCAGCAGCGCCATCTGCAGGATCTCGTTGCGCTTCTTCTCGCCGCCCGAAAAGCCTTCATTGACGCTGCGATCGAGAAAATCCGGATTCATTTCGAGCAATTTCATTTTCTCACGCACGAAATCGTCGAATTCCAGCGGATCGAGCTCATCCTTGCCACGCTGCGCCTGCATCGTGTTGTAGGCGAGGCGCAGAAACTGGCTGTTGGCCACCCCGGGTATCTCGATCGGATACTGGAAACCGAGAAACAGGCCGGCGCGCGCGCGCTCCTCCGGTTTGAGCTCAAACAAATTCCCGCCGTCAAACACGATGGTTCCGCCCGCGACTTCATATGCCGGGTGACCGGCGAGCACTTTGGCGAACGTGCTCTTGCCGGAACCATTGGGCCCCATGATCGCGTGAATTTCGCCGCTCCTGACCGTAAGGTCCAGGCCTTTGAGAATTTCGATGCCGTTGACGCTCGCGCGCAAACCGCGCACGTCAAGCAGCGTCCTGCCGTCCTGGTAAATCATCCGACGCTTCCTTCGAGTTTGAGACCGAGCAGCTTGGTCGCCTCGACCGCAAACTCCATCGGCAATTGCTGAAAAACATCCTTGCAGAATCCATTGATGATCATCGAGACTGCTTCTTCGGCGCCGATGCCGCGCTGCGCGAAGTAGAACAACTGGTCCTCGCCGATCTTGGACGTTGACGCCTCATGCTCGACTTTTGCGCTCGGATTGCTGACCTGGATGTACGGAAAGGTATTCGCGCCGCAGCGGTCGCCGATCAGCATCGAGTCACACTGCGAATAATTGCGCGCACCGGCGGCAGTCGGCGCAATTCTGACCAACCCGCGATAACTGTTGTTCGAGCGGCCGGCCGAAATGCCTTTGCTCACGATGGTGCTGCGCGTGTTTTTGCCGAGGTGGATCATCTTGGTGCCCGTGTCCGCCTGCTGATAGTGATTGGTGAGGGCGACGGAGTAGAACTCGCCCACCGAATTCTCGCCGCGCAATATGCAGCTCGGATATTTCCAGGTGATCGCGGAGCCGGTCTCGACCTGCGTCCACGAGATGCGCGAGTTGACGCCTTTGCACAGTCCGCGCTTGGTCACAAAGTTGTAAATGCCGCCAACGCCGTTTTCGTCACCCGCGTACCAGTTCTGCACCGTCGAATACTTGATGTCCGCGTTATCGAGCGCGATGAGTTCAACCACCGCCGCATGCAGCTGATTGGTGTCGAATTTCGGCGCCGTGCAGCCTTCGAGATACGAGACCGATGCGCCGTCCTCCGCGACGATCAGCGTGCGTTCGAACTGCCCCGAGGCCTCGGTGTTGATGCGGAAGTACGTCGACAGGTCCATCGGGCACTTGACGCCCTTCGGGATGAAACAAAACGAACCGTCGGTGAATACCGCGGAATTGAGCGCAGCGTAGTAATTGTCGCCGATCGGGACCACCGTGCCGAGGTACTGCTTGATCAATTCGGGGTGCTGTTGCACCGCTTCCGAAATCGAACAGAAAATTATCCCCACTTCGGCAAGCTTCGCCTTGTAGGTGGTCGCCACCGATACGCTGTCGAATATGACGTCGACCGCCACCCCGGCCAACTTGGCGCGTTCGTTCATCGGCACGCCGAGTTTCTCGAACGTGCGCAGCAGTTCGGGATCGACTTCATCCATGCTGGTGAGCTTCGCCTTCGGCTTGGGCGCCGAATAGTAGCTGATGGCCTGAAAGTCAATCTTCGGGTAATGCACGTTGGGCCATTTCGGCTCCGCCATCCTGAGCCATTGCTGGTAGGCCTTGAGCCGGAAATCGAGCAGCCACTGGGGCTCGTTTTTCTTGGACGAAATCAGCCGGATGGTATCTTCGTTCAGCCCTTTGGGCGCGACATCGGACTCGATGTCCGTCACGAAACCATGCTTGTAAGGCTGATTAACGAGATTTTGCAGTACTGAACTCATATTGATCCAAAGATTTTAAATTCTTTAACCGCCAGGGACGCCACGTGCGCGAAGGAATGCCGATATCCACAAAAAAACAGATTCCTGATTTACCGTTGCGACCTTCGCGTCCTTGGCGGTTCAGGATTTTTCCGTTTCCTTCAAACTGAAACTCTCGCCGCAACCGCATGTGCTGTCGACGTTGGGATTGTCGAATTTGAACATCTGCTTGAGGCCTTCCTTTACGAAATCGACGCGCGCGCCATCGAGGAACGTCAGGCTGCCGGCGTCGACGAGCACTTTCGCGTCATGCGCTTCAAACATCCGGTCGCCGGCGCGCACCTCGTCGGCATAATCGAACGTATAGGCGAAGCCGGAACAACCGACTTTTTTGACGCCGACGCGCAGGCCCAGCCCCTTGCCGCGCTTTGCAAGCTGGGTTCGGATCTGCTTCGCCGCGCTTTCAGTCAATGTAATTGGCATGTTTGTGCACCGTGTTCCGTTGTCTGGTCAGTTCGCAATTTGTTAGACCGCAATCGCGGTCAGCCGTTTCAATTTCGCCAGCACGCCTTCGAGCGCGCACAAAAATGCCTCGACTTGCGCGGCCGTGTTGTCCGTGCCGAGACTGAAGCGCACTGCGCCGCGCGCGGCGTCGGCGCCGATCCCCATGGCCAGCAGCGTCGCGCTCGGCTCAGTACTGGCGCTCGAACATGCCGCCCCGCTCGCTACCGCGAATTGCGCCTTGTCGAGTTCGATCACCAGCGTCTCGCCGTCTATGCCCGGAAATCCAAAATAACTGGTGTTCGGAATGCGTGGCGCGCCAGCGCCGAAAATCACCGCGCCCATCGCACGCAGACCTCGTTCAAGCTCATCGCGCATACCGGCCAGCCGCGGCGCAAGTTCGCGCATGCGCCCCAGGGCAAGTTCGCATGCGGCGCCGAAACCAACAATGCCCGGCACGTTCTCGGTGCCTGAACGCAGTCCCCGCTCATGACCACCGCCGCTCATGAGCGGTTTGAGTTCGATGCGCTTGTCCAGCAGCAGCGCGCCGACGCCTTTCGGACCGTAAATCTTGTGCGCCGACAATGTCATCGCGTGCACGTTGAGGGCGGCAAAGTCGACTTCGATCTTGCCCAGCGCCTGCACTGCGTCGGTATGCATCCAGGCGCCCGCGGCACGCGCCAATTCGGCGACGGCGGCGACGTCCTGAATCACGCCCGTTTCGTTATTGGCGAGCATCACGGAAACTATCCCCGT
>JAYWDM010000295.1:0-13626 GCA_043779885.1 Betaproteobacteria bacterium
TCAGTTTGACGGGTGTCCGGATCACTTGGTGACCGCGACAACCGGAAGCCCGATCGCGGGCCAGAAGGCTGTTGCGCTTGACGTGGCGGCCTGGGCCGACCTGTGGTTCTACAGCAACCCGATCTATATCGAGGTCGCGGGCTCAAGCGTAGTTGCGGGCGTAAAGTAGGAACCTCACGAATTGCCGTTCCCAAGGCGTCGCGCGTTATCGCGCGGCGCCATCCCCGTTTAATTTTCCACGATGAAATTCACCATGTCCGCGCAGCTACCCATATCCGATCGCGAAGGCGCTCCGCCTTCCCCCAGAATCACACGTTTGCCGAACTGGTTGCGCGAACCGCTGTTGCGCTTCGTCGTGCTCGGCGGACTCTTGTTTGCGCTCGACCATTTCATGGTCGGCCGTGCTGACGACCCGCTCACCATCGTCATTGACGCAGCGGTAGACAGCGAAGCCCGGCGGTTGTTCCACGGTTCGCGCGGCAGAGAACCCGGCGTAGAGGAGCTGCAGGCGTTGCGTAACGTCTGGCTCGACAACCAGGTGCTTTATCGCGAAGGCCTCGCTTTGCAGGTCGACAAGGGCGATGCGGCCATCCGTGAACGCGTGATTTTCAAGGCGCTCTCGATCGTCGACTCGAATGTAAAGCTGCCGCCGTACGACGACAAATTGCTGCACGACTGGTTCGACAGCCATCGGGCAAAGTACGACGAGCCGGCACGCTACACGTTTCAGGAGGCGGTCCTGTCCGGCGACACGTCCGAAGCAGCAGTTCGCGCCTTCGTGGACGCCTTGAACGCCGGCACGCCCGGCGACGCACGGGCCGGATTGCGGGTTTTCAAGGGGCGGCCGCATGCCAACCTCGTGCAGAGCTACGGGCCTGAGTTTGCCAAGGCGCTGGAAGATTCCCCGCCGGGCAAATGGCGAGCCCAGCCAACACGTGACGGATGGCGCGCCATTCTGCTGGAGTCGATCACGCCGCCGAAGCCGGCCGTCTACGAGAACCTGCGCGGCGTCGTGCTGCAGGACTGGACCGATACCGTCATGGCCGAGCAACGCAGCGCCGCCGTGCATGCGCTCGCCAAAAGGTACACCGTGAAATACGAAGCGGCGACGCAATGACGCGCGAGCTCCGCGCGGTTCTGCTCGCCGCTCTGACGCTGTTGACAGCGGCAGCCGGCGCACATGAAATGACCATGGCCGAGATGCAAATGCGCGAAGCGTCGCCGGGCCAGTTTCTGTGGCAGTGGACGGCCAGCGAGAAGCGCACGGTCAGCGAAGTGCTGACGCCCGTATGGCCCGCGGGCTGCGTCGCCGAATCCAACGTCTTGCGTTGCGGCAAAGGCGGATTGCAGGGTACGCTGTCGATCCAGGGCGTGGGCAAAGTATTTTCCGCCGCGCTCGTCAAAGTGTTCTGGCTCGATGGCCAGTCCCGGGTCTATACCCTGACGGCGGGCCAGTCGACAGTGCGTTTATACGGATCGGCCGAGGACCAGCGCGGCATGGGCGAAATCGCGTCCGCGTACACGGTCCTGGGCATCGAACACATTCTCAGCGGCACGGACCACCTCTTGTTTGTGATCGGGTTGCTGTTTCTGGTTGGGTTCCGCAGCAAGCTCGTGTGGACGATTACGGCTTTCACGGCAGCGCACAGCCTCACGCTTGCGAGCGCCGCGATAGGCTGGCTGACTTTGCGCTCAGCGCCGGTGGAAGCCTGCATTGCGCTTTCCATCGTGCTGGTCGCGTGCGAGGCGCTGAACCGCAGGATCACGCTCTCGCAGCAATGGCCGGCGCTGGTGGCGTTTATTTTCGGCCTGGTTCACGGACTCGGTTTTGCCGGCGCGTTGAAGGAAATCGGCCTGCCGGATAACCACCTCTTGGTCGCATTACTCACGTTCAATGCCGGCGTTGAATTGGGCCAGTTGCTGACGGTGGCTGCCGCATGGTTGCTGTGGCGCCTGGCAGCACGCTGGCCCATCGCCGCCAGGCTGCGCACGGCCTTGCTCTACGGAATCGGCTCAGTGGCTGCGTATTGGTCCTGGCTGCGCGTGGCTGCCATCCTTTCCGTCTAGCGCCGCAATGACCGCGGCGGACATCAGGGCACAGGCTTGTGGAGCATCCGTATGGAGGAAACCCACGGTGCGGGCGATTGGCATATCGGCAATTTTCATCTTGCAGGGACTGGCCGCGGCCACTGAAGTGAACTCCAACCCGGGCGAGGGAAAACCGCATTGCGAGTGGCAAACGTTGGGTGGCGACCATCGGGAATTCAAGTGCCCGCTGAACACTTCAGGAACCAACCAGCGTTTTCGTTTCAAGGCGAGGTTTTCGGGCGGTCACGATGACACGAGTGCGAAGCTGACGGCGACACTCGATGAACTGCCGCTCGCTTGCGAAGGGGGCAGCAAGACAAGTCTTTTAGGTGAAGACGGCGACGGCGTGCTGGAGTGCAGGTTTTCGATCAACGAGAAAGCCGGCACCGCGCGCCTGCTTGGGGTGACGCTCGTATGGAGCCACGCGCAGTACACAGGTATCGAGTTCGATTCAGATTGATCGCCGGGCTCACGACTCGCCGCCGGCGAACCCGAGCGAGGACGACCGCAACAGCATCGACAACGGGAAAATCGCGGGCGAATGGCAGTCACGCGCTCATCGCAGGGCGCCGTTCAGTTGGCGCAACACCTCCCCACCTTCCGGCCGCGCCGGCTGCAACTGCGACAACTCGGTCAGCAACGCGCGGGCCTCTGCCGGATCGACGCGGCCGAGGGCATTTGCCATCATCAGCAGAGGGTCGTAGGCAGGCCGGAAATCGGGGCTGATGCGCAGCACCGACAGCAGGGGATCGCGCACCCGCGCGAGCATGCGTTGCACGTCACCCGCGGGCCGCACGTCGCGGCCAATTTCTATGTAGCGGGTGCGCGCCGCCCAGTAGGCAGCGAGACGCTGCCGCATCGCAGCGTCCGGCGCAACCTCGAGCAAGTCGGCGGGATCGATCGTGAGTTCATGGAGCAACGCGACCAGCCTGTCGCGCGGTAGCGAATCGGGCGCATAGGTGATACGCGGAGCCCGATAGGCGACAACCGGACGGTCGTCGGTGTTCGCCGTACTGTTGCCGGCAAAGCGCGCGAGGGACTGCGGCCCGGCGACGAAACTGCCAAGCACGGCGAATTCGTCGGTCAAGCCGAAGCCGGCGAGACTATGCGGCCATGCCGCGGCGGCGAGGCGCTCGCGAATCTGTTCCGCACCGAAACGACGTGCATCCGCGCGGCCAACCAGCCCGACGACCGGTGTCTCCAGGCTATTGGTCGCGATCATCGCCCAGCCGCCCGGATAGACCTCGACGAAAGACCGCACGATCGCGCGCAGAGTTTCAAGATCGAGCTGATGCAACGGCAGCCACTGGCAAAACAAGCCGCCGGCGACAAGGCGTTCGCGCACGGCGCGAAAATGTTCCTCCGTATAGAGCGCGCCCGAACCGCTGCGGGCAGGATGAAAATTGTCGGACACGATCACATCGTACTGTTGATCGGAAGCGCGCACGCAGCGCCGCGCATCGGCCGCTATGATGCGCAATCGCGGGTTGGACGCACCGTTCGTGTGCGCCCGCGTGAAATAGTCCGATGCAGCTATAACTTCAGGCAGAAGTTCTACGACGTCGACCTGCAGCGTAGGATCCGCGGCCGCCGAATACGCGGTAACGCCGGTGCCAAGGCCCAGAAACAGGGCGCGCTTCGGCGCTGCTTGCAGCAGCAGCGGCAGCATCGCCTGCCGGGCGTCGGCGATCCGCGTGTTACTGCTGCCCTCCTGCTGGCGGTTGTTGACGCGCAAACGCTTAACGCCCTGTGCATCCTCGACCACGCTAACTGCGGCCATCGCGCCATCGCGGTAGCTGACGACATGGCCGCCTGCGGGAACGTCGACGAATGCCAGTGATGGCGCCCACAACCCAAGAGCGAAGGCAACGCCGGCGGGAGCCCAAGCCGCGGGCTCCCGCCAGGAGCGCGGTGACGACAACGCCAGGTATCCGATTGTGATAATCAGCAGCGCGAACTTCATCCCGATCGCGGGCACGAGAAGCACGCCGAACGCAAGCGGCGCAGCAGCGGCGCCCAGCGTATTGAACGCAAGGGAGCGGGAGAATGTGATGCCGGCAATGCGCGCCTGGGTCGCAAGATGACTGAACAGCGCACCCATCGCCAGCGTGGGAATCCCGAACGCAGCGAGCGCGAGCGCGGCTTCCGCGGCGAGACCGGCGGCCATGCCGGCGCCCATGACCTGGAGCAATAAGTTTTTGACCGCTTCGGCGCCCCACAAGCCGCATGTGGCGAGCAGACAGGCCATCGCCAACAGGCCCAGCAGCCGGTCGCGAACCGCGTCTGGATCGCGCGCGCGAGAAAACCAGCGTTGATAAGCCGCCGCGCCGACGGCGGTGCCACCCAGATAAACTGCTAACAGCATCGCGAAGGTGTAAACCGTATCCTCGGCGACCTGACTCAGCACGCGAACGACGACCACTTCGTAGCCGATGCCGAGCAGTCCCGTCGCTGCCAGCAATGGCGTAAGACTGCGTCCTGCCGGCCGCGCCGGCGCGGATCGGGGCGGCCCGTCGGAACGCAACGTCAGCGCCGCGGCCGCACACAGCACATTGATCGCCGCGCATACGCTCGCGCTGCGCGCGAGACCGAACTCGGGCACCAGCCAGAAAGCGCTCGCCAGCACGCCGACGACGGCGCCGAAGGTATTGGCTGCGTACAGCGGCGCAATGGAATACCCATCACGCCGCATCTGTGCCGTGACGCGCTCCATGGCTGGCAGCGTTGCGCCCATCGCGGCGGTCGCGGGCAACAGCAGAGCAAAAGTACCGCAGAACGCCGCCGCCCATTGCCATGCCGGAGTTGGTTGCGCACCGGTAAATTCGAGCAACCACCCGCCGAACGGCGCCACGAGAAACGCGAACGCCATACTCCACGCGGCGATTACGGCCTCGCAAGCGGCGTACCAGCGCGCCGGATACGCGCTGCGCTCGATCACGGAACCGAGTGTCAATGCGCCGCAGGCCAGGCCGCCAAAGAATGCCGCCACGACGGCCAGTACCGCTGCGGTTTCGTTTCCAAACCAGACTGCGCATTGCTGCGTCCAGACAAGCTGGTAGCCGAGCGAAGCGAAGCCCGAGGCAGCCATCAAGGCAAGCGCGAGTCGCTGGCGTGAGGCTGGCGACGGTGACGACGGAACGTGCCGAATTGATGGATCAGGCGGCACCAGTCACCCGCCGAAAGTTATCGTGTAGCCCCAGGACTCCAGCCGGGAGGGAATGGCGTTAAAGGCCATCGATATGCGGCGCTCGCCAGAGTTGGGAGGCACGGCGTGCATCAGGTAACTCGGAAACAGCACGAGGTCGCCCGGGTCGGGCGCAGGACTGATCCACTTGTCGGCGCTGTATTGGTTGGGAGTCATTCCGGCATGATCATTCTTGAAGGCGAAGTCGGTACCGCCGGGCGACTTCATGAAGACCGTTTGCGACTGCGGATGCGTCGGCGTCAGGTAGACAATGCCGGAAATAAAACTGTTGGCGTGATTGTGCGTCGCCTGGCGGCCACCCGGATCCAGCACGTTGACCCACATTTCCTTGATGGCCCACGCCATTCGCTCACCGAACAGCAGCACTCCGAAGTCTGCGAGCTTCGGGGTAAGCAGCGTGGCCGCCGCGGCAAACAGCGGACTGTCGCCGGGACGCAGCGTCTCGGTGTGCGATAGATTGGGCGACGAATTGTTGTCGCACCCCGCCAGCGCGCTGAAATGCGCGCAAAGGCCGGTCACCAGGTCCGCGCCGAGCGTTGCCCGCGCGCGCATGAACGGCACGGGAAAGAGCCCGATGATTTCATCCATATCATTGATCCTCACGGGGGTCGATACCATTGCCGAAATGCGGGCGGTACTTACACATTGACCGCCGACAGGTCTCGCGCCGCGTAATACCCGGCTACCGAAAGCGCCTTCGCCCGCAATTACGATGCGGGACGATCGATCCTCCGTTCACGGCGACCTCGCGCATGATGTCGGGCACTTCATGTACGCGACATTCAACTTATACCATCGGCAAATGACACAATTATGTCGTTACGACAGGCGGGGTCACCGCAATGCCCGGGCGCCTGTGCAGCCGCCTGCGGCGCGCGCGGGGTCAATCGCCCTGTCGCGCGCCCGTGACGCGCCGCCCGTATCCGCAATCCGGACTGAGCTTTTGGCATCAATGGTGAGGCCGGAAATGATTTTGCAACATTTATCGCGTCGAATACGGATTTGGCTCAATAAATCAGGATCGACTATGGCGACCGCGAACTACCGAGCCGCATTGCTTGATGCCGAGACGGGCGCCAACGAAAGCTACCAGTTCGAAGCTGAGTCCGATCTGTTTCGGATGCCGGCCGACGACATCATTCACGTATTCATCAAGTACCTGAACAGTGGCAAATACACCGAGTCGCCCATAGGCTATGAACTCAATTCAGCCGTCAAGAAAAGCGACAAGCTGGTGGTCATGGCGACCGGATCGCTGTTGATCGAAAGAGGCGAAATCCCGTTCCTGCTCATGATTTCTCCCGATCCGCGGCCCCGCGGGGCCTAACAGGCGTCACACCCGCTCGCGCCATCGAATACGCGGCATTGATACCTGTCTGCCGACCGGATCGAATTCGACGAATGGTGTCGCAGCGGAATCGTCGGCTCGCCAATACCTCCGCTACCGGCTGCCATCAAGCCAATTGCCGCATCATCTCCTTTTGCGCGGATAAAACCTCAGCGGGATCGGGAAAGTGTTCCGGGACGCGCAAAGGCGTTTGTGATCGCGCGCGCGGAAAGAATTGCTTTTCGCGCAATGCGTCGCAATAATCCACCCAGTTCATCTCACGTGGCATCTGGCTGTCTGGCAAGTTCATCTGTCGCTCCTTGCGCAAAGTGTAAACTCGGGAAATCGATACATCCTGTCGCGGGTCGCTAAACGTAAGCGGCAATTACCGATCGGGGAGTTAACCAGGGCGGTGTTGCCGAAAGACTGATTGGCTATGAGAGAGTCGGCGCGCAGCCTTGGAACATGACTGTTCAAGCGTAACGGCCGGTTCATGAATTCGCTGGGATGAAGTACTCTAAATCAGTTCTTCATCAATCTGCAAATGTTTATTTGCGCCGGTTTTCAATTTCCTGCGCGATCGCCGGTTTCCGTGATCCGCCAAAAAAATACGCGGCCGCGCGCAAAGCCAGATGGCGCGGGCTTTTCAGCCCCGCTTCCGAAGCGCACCCGCGAAGTTATCCACAGAAGTTGCAAGTAGTTCGGGCATGCGCATTTAGCCCGCCTTCCCGGAAAAAACGCGCTTCCCGCAGGGCACAGGCGCGGCGTCGACCGGCATCACGAAACGAGTAGTCGAACACGCAACCGGCGGACCGCACGGGTTGCAGTCGGCGCGGCGCGATGAACGGGATATTGCAGACTGCAGCGTGATCCGCTCTAGCGGCCCGGCTCGCCCCCGTTGGCCGGGGATGCAAGCCAACGCATGACCGCGGCTGCGGCGAGCGCGCCTGCGAGTTGCGCCAGAATGAATGCCGGCGCATCAGCCGGCCGAATACCAGCGAAGGTATCGCTGGCCGCGCGCGCCAGCGTCACTGCGGGATTGGCAAAAGACGTTGAAGCGGTAAACCAATAGGCTGCCGTAATATAGGCGCCTACGGCAGCGGCAACGGCAGGAAGGCTTTGCCGGGCGCTGCCAAGAATAATTACCAACAAGCCGAACGTTGCGACGCCTTCAGCCCACCACAGGGCGGGCCCGCTGCGTTGATGCTGCGAAGCGAAAAACAGCGGCTCGCCAAACATGGCATGCGCTGCCGCCACACCCGCAAAAGCACCAGAAATCTGGGCGCCCACGTAGGCGAATGCGACGCGCGTTTCAATCTGTTTATTTAGCGCCACGACGATAGTGACGGCAGGATTGAAATGGGCGCCGGACACCGGGGCGAATACCAATATCAGCGCGTACAGCGCAGTACCCGTGGCGATTGAATTGGCAAGCAGCGCGATTGCCACGTTGCCGCCGGCCAACCGCTCCCCCATGATCCCGGACCCTATCACCGCTGCGAGCAATAAGGCCGTGCCGAGCCCTTCGGCGACCAGACGGCGCGACAGGCTCACGTCACCTCTTCCCGATGTCTTTGAGCGCGGCCTGAAGGCTCAGCCGGTCAAGCGTTCGCAAGGGCAGGCTGACGAACAGCGAGATGCGGTTTGCAAGCTGCGTAAACGCCGTGAAGAAAGCCTTGCGTTTGACCTCGTCGCCGCCTTCAACCGCCGCGGGGTCCGGCAATCCCCAATGCGCGCTCATCGGCTGTCCCGGCCACACCGGGCAGATTTCGTTCGCCGCGTTGTCGCAGACGGTAAATACGAAATCGAGCCTGGGCGCACCCGGCATGGCGAATTCGTCCCAGGCCTTGCTGCGCAACCCTTCAACCGACAAACCGGCGCTTTGTATCTGCGCCAGCGCAGACGGATTGGGTTTGCCCGATGGATGGCTCCCGGCGCTGAACGCCTTGAACGCGCCGCGGTTAACGGCAAGATTATTGAGTATCGCTTCCGCCATCAGACTGCGCGCCGAATTGTGCGTACACAAAAACAGGACGTTGTAGACTCGATCGTTCATTTCACGCCACCGAGGCCAACTCGCTGCTTTTTGTTCGCGGGCGACGGATTGCATGCCCCCACCGGGTTGCATGGGTTACCGCCGCAGCAGTTGTCGGTGAGGTAGCCCAGCAGGTCATTCATGCCCCGGAAATTTGCCGCGTAGATGACAAACCGCCCCTGCGTGAGAGCGGTAAGCAGCCCGGCATTGGCGAGTTCCTTCAGGTGAAACGACAGCGTCGCCGGCGTGATGCCAAGTTTGTCGCCGATGGCGCCCGCGCTCAATCCCTGCGGACCGCGCGCTACCAGCAGCCGGTAGATTGCCAGGCGCGAGTCCTGCGCGAGCGCGGCAAGCGCCCTGACGGCCTGCATTGATTTCATATTTCGAATAATATCGAAATATTATTGCAAGTCAATTACAGTCGGGCGCGAGTTGCCTCGGGCGCGCAACTCAGTTCTGCGCGTCGCGCACGGCGCCTGCCGGCGCCGCGGCGGCGGCCACTACGCGGCGCGGCGGGAACCGCGCGGCGAAGCGGCTGCCCTTGCCGGGCTCGCTTTTTATTTCGAGCGTCGCATGGTGCCGGTTCAGTATGTGTTTGACGATGGCCAAGCCGAGACCGGTGCCGCCGGTCTCGCGCGAACGGCCGCGGTCGACACGGTAAAACCGTTCGGTGAGCCGCGGAATGTGCTCGGGCGCGATGCCGATGCCGGAGTCCTCGACAGCGAGCACCGCTTCGCCCGCGGTGGCGCGCCACGTGATACGCACCTCGCCGCCGTCGGGCGTATAACGGATCGCGTTGGTGACGAGATTGCCAAAGGCGCTCGCGATTTCGTTTTCTGCGCCCAGCAAGTCGAATTCGGGCGCGGCGTCAAGCGTGACGCGATGCCTGCCGCCGCTCAATGCTGCGCCTTCGGCGCGCAGACGCTCAAGCAGCGGCGCGATGCGCACGCGCTCGTCAAGCGAGGGGCCGGGCGCCGATTCGAGCGTCGATAACGTCAAGAGATCGTCGACGATGCGCTGCATGCGCTTGCCCTGTTCGGCCATGAGGTTGATGTAGTCCCGCGAGCGCCGTGGATCTAGTTCAAGCTCCTGGATAGTTTCGAGAAAGCCCGACAGCACGGTGAGCGGCGTGCGCAGTTCGTGGGAGACGTTCGCGACGAAATCGCGCCGCATCGTTTCCAGCTTTTCGAGCCGCGTAATATCGCGCGACAGCAGCAATTTGTGCGCGTCGCCATACGGGACTATCTGCACCGACAGCACGATGGCCGCTCCGCGCGTCAGGCGCAGTTCGATCGGGTGGGTGTAATCGCCGCCCTCGACATACGCGACAAACTCGGGCTGGCGCACGAGATTGATGACGGGATGGCTGCCATCCGACGCGAGGCTCAGGCTGAAATGGGTCTCGGCGGTGTCGTTGCACCACTCGATACGATTATCGGCGTCGAGTATGGCGACGCCGTCAGGGTGCGCGCGCCCGGCCTGGCGAAATCGCACCAGTGTCCTGGCGAGCTGCTGGTGCTGCCGGCTCTGCACGCGTTCGAAACGATAGAGCAGCGCAAAGATGTATTCCCACGCGCCGCTGCCTGCGGGCACCTTGCCCGCGACGGGTTCGTGCAGCCACCGCGCGAGCAACGCGACGTTCCTCAGGTGATGGAACAGCAGCAGGACGACGCCGCCGGAAAATGCCGCCCAGCCCGCGGTCTCGCCGAAAATCAGGCCGCATACGAATGCGGCCACCGCAATCAGCGCGACCGCGATTACGCTGCGAAAAAGGAGGTGGTTCACTGAGATCGATGGCGGGAATGACGTTTTAATTATCGCATGCCGGCGCAATCAGGCGCGCAGGCAGCTCAGCCGTGCAGCCGGTAGCCGGCGCCGCGCACGGTTTCGATCAGGCGGTCGTGGCCGGTCGGCTCAAGCGCCTGCCGCAACCGCCGGATGTGAACATCCACCGTGCGTTCCTCGACAAACACGTGATCGCCCCACACCTGATCGAGCAACTGCACGCGGCTGTAGACCCGCTCGGGGTGCGTCATGAAAAAATGCAGGAGCTTGAATTCCGTCGGCCCGAGGTGAAGTTCATGGTCCTTGACGCCGACGCGATGCGTGGCCGGATCGAGCTCGAGGCCGTCAATTTCGATCGCGTCAGCAGTGAGCTGCGGGGCGCGGCGGCGCAATACCGCGTTGATGCGCGCGAGCAGTTCCTTCGGCGAAAACGGCTTGGTGATGTAATCATCGGCGCCGGCATCGAGACCTTCGACCTTGTCGCGCTCCTCGGCGCGCGCCGTGAGCATGATGATCGGGATGTCCTTGCTGCGGGCATCCGCGCGCAGGCGGCGCGCGAGCGCCGTACCGGCCAGGTCCGGCAGCATCCAGTCGAGCAGGATCAGGTCGGGTCTCACTTCACGGATCAATGCGTCGGCTTCCGCCGCGCTGTGCGCGCGCTGCACGCGATGGCCGGCGTGCTCGAGATTGACCGCAATCAACTCCTGGATCGCGGGCTCGTCTTCGACCACCAGAATCGCGCTGCTCACGCGGCTGACCGTATCAACCCAGCGCCTCGCGCTCGAGTTCCTCGACCGTCGTATGCCGCACGTCGGTGCCTCTCACGATGTAAATCACCTGCTCCGCCATGTTCTTCGAATGGTCGCCGATGCGTTCGATGGCCTTGGCGATCCACAGGATTTCAAGCGACTGCGAAATCGTGCGCGGATCCTCCATCATGAACGTAATCAACTGGCGCACGATGGCGCGGAACTCCTCGTCGATCGCGAAATCCTCGCGGACTATCGACGCGGCCGCCACGGGATCAAGCCGCGCGAGCGCATCGAGCGCTTTCCTGAGCATGCCCAGCGCGATGTCGCCGACATGCTTGACCGCGGCAATCGGCGTGCTCGGCATGCGCGCGCGCCCATAGCCCTGCTTGCCCATGCGCGCGATCTTGGCCGCTTCATCGCCGATACGCTCGAGATCCGTCACGATCTTGATCACGGCCAGCACCATGCGCAGGTCGCCCGCCGCCGGCTGCCGGCGCGCAATCAGCTGACTGCACTCGGTGTCGATGCTGACTTCGAGGGCGTTGACGCGATGATCCTGGGCGACCACGTTGTCCAGCGCACCCAGGTCGCCGCTGGTAAGCCCGTCGATCGCCGCGAGTATCTGCGCTTCCACGAGCCCGCCCATTTCAAGCACGCGCGAGCGCAGGGTTTCGAGATCGATGTCGTATTGTTTCGAGGAATGCTCGGTCATGGTCGATAGCTCCAGGGGCGGTCTTAGCCGAACCGTCCGGTTATGTAGTCCTCGGTTTCCTTGCGTTTGGGCTTGATGAAGATTTTGTCGGTCGCGCCGAATTCGATCAGTTCGCCCAGGTACATATAGGCAGTGTAATCCGATACGCGCGCCGCCTGCTGCATGTTGTGCGTAACGATGACGACCGTGTAATCGGCCTTGAGTTCGTCGACGAGTTCTTCGATGCGCGAGGTGGAAATCGGGTCGAGCGCAGAGCAGGGCTCGTCGAGCAGCAGCACTTCAGGTTTGATGGCGATGCCGCGCGCGATGCACAGGCGCTGCTGCTGGCCGCCCGACAGGCGGGTGCCGCTCTGGTTCAGCTTGTCCTTCACTTCCTTCCACAACGCCGCCTTGGTCAGCGCCCATTCGATACGCTCGTCCATCTCGCCGCGGCTCAGATCCTCGTAGAGGCGAACGCCAAAGGAAATGTTATCGTAAATGGACATCGGGAATGGCGTCGGCTTCTGGAACACCATGCCGACTTTGGCGCGCAGCAGGGTAATGTCCTGCTTCCCGTCGAGTATGTTTTCGCCATCGAGCCGGATTTCGCCTTCAGCACGCTGGCCGGGGTAGAGCTCGTACAGCCGGTTGAACGTGCGCAGCAACGTCGACTTGCCGCATCCCGACGGACCGATGAACGCGGTGACCTTGTTGGCCGGGATGTCCAGCGTGACCTTTTTGAGCGCCTGGTACTGGCCGTAATAAAAGTCGAGATCGCTGATTTTCAGCTTCGGGTTGGCAAACTGCGGCGCGTCGCTCATTGTCGTATCCGGTAATAAACAGTGGCGCCGGCTCAGCGGCGAAACAGCACGCGCGCGAGAATATTCAGGCCCAGCACGCCGAGCGTAATCAAAATCGCGCCGCCCCAGGCGAGGCGATGCCAGTCGGGGTACGGGCTCATCGCGAACTGGAAGATCACCACCGGCAGGTTGGCCATGGGCTGGTTCATGTTCAGCGACCAGAACTGGTTGTTGAGCGCGGTGAACAGCAGCGGCGCGGTCTCGCCGCTGATGCGCGCGACCGCGAGAAGGATGCCGGTGACTATGCCGGCCCTGGCCGCGCGGTACGAAACGAACACGATCATTTTCCAGGCGGGCGCGCCCAGCGCGGCCGCCGCCTCGCGCAGGCTGTCGGGAACGAGCTTCAGCATGTCGTCGGTCGTGCGCACGACGACCGGGATTACGATCAGCGCGAGCGCCAGCGCACCACCCCATCCGGCAAAGTGCCTGACCTGCGCGACGTAGGCCGAATAAATAAATAGCCCGATCACGATCGAGGGCGCGGAGAGCAGAATGTCGTTGATAAAGCGGGTCGCCGGCGCCAGCCAGCCGCGACGGCCGAACTCGGCGAGATAGGTGCCCGCGAGTATGCCGATGGGCGTGCCGATCAACGTCGCCGTGGTCGCCATCAGCACGCTGCCGACGATCGCGTTGAGCAGTCCGCCCGCGCTCCCCGGCGGCGGCGTCATTTGCGAGAACAATGAAAATGTCAGGGCGCCGAAACCCTCATGCAACAGCGTGATAACTATCCATGCCAGCCAGAACAGGCCAAACACCATGGCCAGGCCGGAGATGAACAGCATCAACGCGTTGACTCTGCGCCGTCGATGATAAATCCGGTTTCCCGGTGAAACTGCATTCGCCATCAATGCTCCTAGGTTTTCGCGCCCTCTTGGCTGGCGAG
>JAYWDM010000296.1:0-5012 GCA_043779885.1 Betaproteobacteria bacterium
GGGGTCGAGTTCCGGCCGGTACCCCGGCGCGAGCACGATGGCGCCGCGGTCGAATTCGAGCGGCGTTTTGAGCAGGCGCGCGGCGGGCTTGAGAAAACCGTTCATTTCGCCCGCGTTGTCGATGCGGCCGCGCGCCACGCATGCTTCCATCCAGCAGCCGATTTCACAGGCAACGCCATTGCCGAGCACCGGCTGCATGCCGCATTCCCGTATGGTATCGATGGCCGCGGCGAGCCGGTCGAGTCCGCCCAGTTTCATCAGTTTGAGCTTGATGTAGCGCGCGGCTTTGAGTTCCGCGGCGCGGCGAATATCGTCAACGCCATAGATGGATTCGTCGAGCATCATCGGCACCGTTGCCACGCGCGCCACCGCGCACGCTGATTCCCAGTCGCCGGCCGCGCAGGGTTGCTCGAACAGTTCGATGCCCCGCGGGTCGAGCGCGGCGGCAAAACTGCACGCGTCCTCGCGGCTGTAGCCCTGATTGGCATCCAGCCGGATATTGCCGCGCCCGTTCACCACGCTCTGCACGCGCCTGACCACCTGCGCATCGCGTTCGGCATCGAAGCCGACTTTGACCTTGAGCGTGGCGTAGCCCTGGTCGAACAACTGCTGCGTTTCGCGCTCGATGGCGGCCGGCTCGGTGGCGTGCAAAAGGCCGAGCACAGGCACCCGCACTGCGTGCGCGGTCGCGAGCAGCGGGTGACCGGCAATCGCTTCCAGCGCGGTATTGAACGCGGTCGCGGTAAACGGCGCGGTTTTGTAATGCGGCTCAAGCGCGTTTTGCAGGGCATCCACCGCGCCTCCCGCGCACGCGCCGGCGAGGCGCTGCACGAGCGTCCAGCTGTCCTCGATCGTCTCATCGGTATAACCGGTGAGATAGGTCGCCTCGCCGAGACCGCTGCGTCCGTCGCTGTCGCGCATCTCGACCACGACGGTGTCGAATGCGTGTATCGGTCCGAACGACAGGCGGTACGGCGTGGTCAGGGGCACGCGCAGGCGGTAAACGGTCACGTGTTCTATTTTCATCGGCAGGTCCGGCATGTTAAAAAATATGCGCAGTTCCTATAATATAGCGTATTCCGATCATGGCTCAGGCAGTGCATGGCAATGCGTTGGTTCGTCACGCGCGCAGCGAATATTATTCTGCATCCGGAAACCGAATGGGCGGTGATCGCGCGCGAGCGCGGCCTGTGGGCCAGGTGCTGGAGCTATCTTGCGCTGCTGGTATTGATCCCGCCGCTCGCATTTGGCGGCCAGATCGTGCTGGGAGGCGAGGGCGCATTGCGTACCTTTGCCGACCCTGCCGCGGCGCTGCGTTTCGCGCTGCTTTCGGCAGGCGGCGGAATCGTTGCCGCGCTGCTGTCCGTCATGGCGATGGCGGGCGTGATCTGGCTGCTGGCGCCGCTCTTTGCGGGCCGCCGCAGTTTGCGCGACGCGTTTCGCCTCGTCGTCTTCGCCGGCACACCAGTGTGGTTGTCGGGCGTCGTTCTGATCGCGCCGCTGAACCGCTTTGCGCTGCTGGTCGTCATTATTCTGCTCGCTGCGATGCACGGTCTCTTTCTCGTTTATCTCGGCGTGCATCATGTGCTCGGCGTGCCGCGCGGTGACGCGGCGGAATGCAGCGCCATCGTCGTGGCCGCCGGTTTCCTGCTGTCAACGGTGGCCGGTTACTACGCCAGCGCGGCGGGACTATTTCCGTAACACCAGCGCGCCGGAAATGGACGTTCACTGCCAGCTGGAAATTCCCTCGTCGTGGGTGAGCCGCTTTATGCCGCTTGTACGTGCGGGCGGCCGGTTGCTTGACGTTGCCTGCGGCGCGGGGCGCCATGCGCGCTACCTGGCCGCGCACGGTTACCGTGTCGAGGCCGTCGACCGCGACGCGGCGGCGCTGCGCGGACTTGTCGGTGTGGCGGGGATCAATGCGCGCGTCGCCGATCTCGAAGGCGCAGCGTGGCCCTATGCGGGCGAACGCTTCGATGCAGTGGTGGTTACGAACTACCTGCATCGGCCGCTGTTTGCGCACTTGATTGCGGCGCTGGCGCCAGGCGGCGTGCTTATTTACGAGACGTTCGCACTCGGCAATGAGCGTTACGGGCGTCCGTCAAATCCAGACTTTCTGCTGCGGCCGGGCGAACTCCTGCAGGTTGCGCACGGGCGGCTCGAGGTGATCGCGTACGAAAACCTTGACGTTGATGCGCCCAGGCCGGCGATGATCCAGCGCGTTTGCGCGATCAACTGCGCCATTCATCAATAATTCCGGAAAATCCGCGGCGGGCTGCAACTTTTGGGCGCGTTGTGCGTTGATGATGGTAATAGGGTGCGGCATTGGGCGCTGTAAGTATCGCCCGCTGTGCTCGACGAACCTGTGAGAAAAATCATGACTTCGGACCGTGACGATCTGCCGCCGCCTTCTCCTTATACGGACGAGGTGCTGTGCGCGAACTGGCATCCGTTGGTGCACGTGCTCGCTGAGCCGTCGCTACGCGTGCAGAAAACGGCGCTTGACGTGAGCGATGTCGAAGGATTTCTGGCGCGCCTGTACCTCGCCCAGCGGATCTGAAGTCCGTGATGGCGTGCAACATGCGCCCGTCGCATGCTGGTACGGACTTTGGGTACAGCGGTAACTTGCGGTCTGCCATGGCTTTTTTCGCCGCTGTGGTCCGCGTGCGGCGACGCCGGATTGAACCCCGTCAGCTTGCGCCAGTCTCACAGTTGTTAAGAGTGCCGGGCGAATGCGGTAGAATGCACGGTTAATCTACGCATAATTTTTCCATTTCCTCAGGAAAATCAGAAGCATGGCACAGCTTACCGGCAGCCTGGTTGCAATTGTTACGCCGATGCACGAGGACGGCAGTCTCGACCTTGACGCGTTCCGCAAACTGATCGACTGGCACATCACGGAAGGCACTGACGGCATTGTCGTCGTGGGCACGACCGGCGAGTCGCCGACGGTCGATTTTGACGAGCATCATGTGCTCATCAAAACGGCGGTCGAGCACGCCAATGGGCGCGTTCCGGTCATCGCCGGCACGGGTGCGAACTCGACGCGCGAAGCGATCGAACTCGCGACGTATGCCAGGCAGGCGGGGGCCGATATGAGCCTGTCGGTCGTGCCGTACTACAACAAGCCGACCCAGGAAGGCCTCTACCGGCATTTTCGCGCGATCGCCGAGGCGGTCGATATTCCGCAAATTCTCTATAACGTCCCCGGCCGTACGGTGGCTGATTTGCAGAATGAGACCATGTTGCGGCTGGCGCAGGTTCCCAACATAGTGGGACTCAAGGATGCAACGGCGAACATCGAGCGCGGTGCCGATCTGCTGCGGCAATTGCCGGCGGGCATCGCGGTCTATAGCGGTGACGATGCGACCGGGCTCGCGCTGATGCTGCTGGGCGCGCGCGGCGTCATTTCGGTGACCGCCAACGTCGCGCCGCGCCTGATGCACGAAATGTGCGTTGCCGCGCTGCGGCCGGATCCCGTGCGCGCGCGCGAACTCAATAACAAACTGATGGGACTGCATCGAAACCTGTTTGTCGAGGCCAATCCGATTCCCGTCAAGTGGGCAGTGTGCCGGATGAAGCTGATCCAGCCGGGCATTCGGCTGCCGCTCACGCCGCTGGTGGAAAACTGTCATGCGCAAGTGCTCGCGGCCATGCTGCAGGCGGGGATCAATGGGTAGCGGAGGAGCAATGAGATTGCCACTGCAATGGAAAACGGCGCTCGCCGCCTGTGCGGCCGCAGCGTTGCTTGCCGCCTGCAGTGCGCTGCCCAAACTTGAGAGCGATTCGGTTGAATACAAGTCGGCGTCAAAAAGCAGGCTGCCGGATCTCAAGGTGCCGCCGGACTTGACCAAGCCGACCGCGGACGACCGATACGCCGTCCCTGGCGGCAATGCGAAGGGCGGCGCCTTGTTGTCCGATTATGACAAGGAGCGAGTTGCGCCAGACACGACCAAGACCACGGTGCTGCCGGCGCAAGCCAATGTGCGGGTCGAGCGTTCCGGCAGCCAGCGCTGGCTCGTTGTGCACGCGGAGCCGGATGTGGTATGGGACGTCGTCAAGGAGTTCTGGCAGGAACTGGGGTTCGTCATCAGCGTCGAGACGCCTGAAGCCGGCGTCATGGAAACGGATTTTGCGGAAAGCCGCGCCAAACTCGACGCGGGTGTCGTGCGCAATTTTCTCGGCAAGTTACTCGACAGCATTTCCTCCACCGCCGAGCGCGACAAGTTTCGCACCCGGCTCGAGCGCGGCACCGAGCCCGGCACGACCGAGATTTACGTCAGCCATCGCGGCATGGAGGAAGTCTACGTAAACGAGAGCAGCAAGGAAACGCGCTGGCAGCCGCGTCCGCCCGATCCGGACCTCGAGGCGGAAATGCTGCGCCGTTTGATGGGGCGTTTCGGCGTGCAGCAGGCACGCGCGAAGACCGAGGTTGCGCAGGCGAAACCGCAGGGGCCGGCGCGCGCGACACTGCTCAAAGGTCAGGCTGGCGGCGGCACGCTGTCGGTAAATGACCAGTTTGACCGCGCGTGGCGGCGCATCGGACTCGCGCTGGATCGGGTCGGCTTCACGGTCGAAGACCGCGATCGTTCGAAGGGGATTTACTTCGTTCGCTACGTTGACCCCGATGCCGACAACAAGAGCACGCCGCAGAAGGGATTTTTCTCGAAATTGAATCCGTTCGGCAAGAATGAGAAGAAAACTTCGACCGAGCAATTCCGCATCTACGTGAAGGATGAGGATACCGTCAGTCAGGTCAGCGTTCTGAACAAGGACGGTGGCGAGGAAAAATCCGCTACCGCAAGCCGCATACTCTCGCTGCTCTACGAGCAGCTTAAGTGATGGGTGAGGCGTATGACCCCCGCACGCGCGACCCCGGGCATTTCTTCCTGCCTCACGCTTCACGCCTGACGCCTCGCGCCCGATGATGCGATTCGCATCGCTGGGCAGCGGCAGCGAAGGCAATTGCCTGCTGGTGGAAGCCGCGGCAACGCGGATTCTTGCCGACTGCG
>JAYWDM010000297.1:0-5011 GCA_043779885.1 Betaproteobacteria bacterium
ATTACCCCTATACCTATCCCGCAAGACCTTATTTTCCGCCTTGGGGCCAGTGTGGCGAGGCACAAAACGCGGTGCGAGCTTCCTGCTACTGACCTGCCCAGCATTGCCGGCGGGGCACGCAATCGCAAACGAATCGGACCGCGCTGACCACCGCGCTTTACCTGGATCGTATCTGGCTTTCGTACTGCATGAGCAACTGAAACATCGTCTTGGGACGATGCTCCGGCATTGCCTGAGTTGTGACCGGATAATCCGCGGGGGGAGGTTTGGATCCGAGCAAAATGACAACGCTCTTGCCGATGCAGGTCGCCGCAAAAACCTCCGCAACCCGATTTGCCTGCTCGGCGTTCGTCATGTCTACAATTGCGCAGGGCCGGGATGGTGAATTGATGCGGCTCACGTGCACTCTCACCCTGACAACTGCGCCATAGGGAGCGCAATTCTCCGCAATAATACGTTGCAGTTCCTGATCGGTTGATCCGGCGATATCAACTGCGAGCATGGGTGGGTCTCCTGTGATGCGTCTGCGCAGCGATCTTGCGTCGCTTGCGTCGTTCGCTCCTCCAGCGATTATGGCTCATTGCCCGGTAATATTAGTCTTTCGCATCACCAGTTTCAATAGCGACTGCCCGTTTCGCACGCTGATCAGGCGAGCCGGTTTAGTTTGATCGACAGGTCGACGATTTTTGCGGGAGCCCTGTGGTTTCAATGATCTAAAGGAAACGTCGCAGGCCATTTATGTGAACTTTGTCACACACGTCAAGACGGAACGAGCGTCGGCAGACCGCTTAACGGATCCCCGCGCCCCTGCGTGGATGCGTTGTTGTCAGGAGCGTGGATCTGGATTGCTGGATGGTGCTTAGCTTGCGGAACTCGAATTCGTCGTAAATGACATTGTTCTTGCCTGCCGCCTTCACCCGATACATCAGCTGGTCGGTAAATGATATGACGTCATCTTCCGATTTCGGCGCCTCCAGGAAGATGCCTACGCCAATGCTGAATGTAACCGGCCAATTGCGGGCGGCCATGGCAAGGTCAAGTTCCTGACGCAGCTTGCTGATGATCTTGTGGGTTATCGCCCTGTTCGTATTGGGCAGCACGATGGCGAACTCATCACCACCCACGCGCGCGACCACATCGGTCCTGCGCAGGTGCTGATTCATTGTTTCTATGACCCGCATCAACAGCACGTCGCCCATCTTGTGGCCGAAGGTATCGTTGACCTGCTTGAAATTGTCGCAATCCAGATAGGCGACGGTGAACGACGCGCCATCCCGGCGGTGCCTTGCCAGTTCCACGCCCAGCGCTTCGTGAAAGCCCATGTTATTTGACGCGCCGGTCAGAAAATCGACGCGTGCCGATGACTTCTCGCGCTCATGCAGTACCTTGAGTCGTGCGAGCAGAGTTACCACGACAACGTCCGAGAAGAGCTTGTTGAAGGTTAGAAAATAAAGGTAGGCCGGATCGGAGATCGATTGCCCCGAAACGATGCCAATCAGCGCCTGGTTAATGACCGAGAATATGGAAAAAATCAAACCCCACTTCCAGCCGCAGTTCCAGGTGACCAGCCCGACGAGTATCAGGTAAAAGGGGTCAAGGCTGTACTGGTAAGCGGTTACCCAATCAACGGCGGCGATCCAGGCAAACAGGACAACCGCGACCGGGAACGCCACCCGGTTGCTCAACGCGTAGACATCGAATAGCCGCACCTTTTCGAACATGCCATCCCCTGATGTGTATTCGTCGCAATCCGATCATACACAGGATGTCTCGTTTCGCCACTGAAAATATGCGCTGCAAGCGGCGCGCGGTCACAACCGACCGCGCCTCCCGACACGCAAAAACCGGCGCGCAGCGGGGGCGGCCTCGGGTGACGGCGTGATCCGTCATTTGTCGGAGGCGCTATCGCGCCCGGACGCGCCGCCGATTATCCACGCAACAACGCAGCCAATCAGGAACCACGCGAGCACAATCAGTAGAATTTCGATCATCGAGGCAATTCCGGTTAGCCTGCGCCGACTTACTTTGAATCCAGCCATGCATGCACGGATGTGGAGTAATGCACGCTTTGTGCCAGAAACAAAAATTGTCTAATAATCATTGTGTTGACGCCGGGGCCTTGGAGTAACAACCAGGCAGATGTAAAGATTGCCGACAAAAACCATGCCATGCGATACCGTTTTTCACCCGCAATTGGGGCTTTGGACGGGGCGCGCAGTGGTTGGAGCCTCTCTTTTACGCCGGCCCCGTTCAGAAAAAGAACGTCCGGTCTGCGGAAACCGTCTCACGCCACGCCGCAATCAGCGCTGTTTCGCGTTCCGCGGATTGCCGCCCGTCCCGCCGCAAAACGGCCCGCAAAACGCGCCGCGCGACAACGCGCCGGCATTGCCGGTTTCATCTCCAGCGTTGAAATGCCGGCCCGTTGCGCGTATTACGGCGCCCCGGGATTGCCGTTATAATGTGCGCCTTTCCAATGCCGCACCGCAGGGAATTCTCATGAGCGAAGTCCACCTCGAGGAACATTCCTCGCCGATCAAAACGCCGAAACAACTTATCATCGTCATTCTGCTTGCCTTTCTGGTGCCGATCATACTTATCGTCATGCTGTCGCAACTGGTGACCACCGGCATCAATGTGGCGAAAACCAATCCGGCACTGAGTGACGAGGCGGTTGCCGCACGCCTCAAACCGGTCGGTCAGGTCGAAGTCACCGACCCCAACGCGCCCAAGGTCGAGAAGTCCGGCAAGGAGATTGTCGACGTCATGTGCAGCGCTTGTCATGCAACCGGCGCGCTCAACGCGCCGAAAATCGGCGACAAAGCGGCGTGGGCGGCGCGCCTGCGCGCAGGTCTCGCCGGCCTCACGCAGAGCGCTATCAAGGGCGTGCGGCAGATGCCCCCGCGCGGTGGCAGCCCCGATCTGAGCGATGCGGATGTCGCGCGCGCAGTTGCTTATATGGCCAATCAGTCAGGCGCGAATTTCAAGGAGCCTGCTGCGAAGCCCGCGACTGCCGCGGCAGCGGCACAAGCCGGCGCTGCCCCCGCGAACGCCAATGCCAGGGACAAAACCAAATAGCAGCAACCGCGGTCATGAAAAAGGCGCGGACTCGTCTGCGCCGTTTTTGTCTGCGCGCAACGCGGCGCACTGACCCGCAGGCGGAGCTGCAGTGAAGATATTCCGCTACGCAATGCTGTCGCTTGCCGGCGCCGGCAGCATTTTGGGCACCGACATCGCAGCCAAATCGACACCGGATGGCTACACCATCATCCTGTCGGACATGCCGCACACCATCAACCCGGGCATCTATGCGAAAGTGCCGTACGATCCGATCCGGGACTTTGCGCCCATCTCGGTGATCGGCGTGTCGCCGATATTTCTGTTCGTCAATCCGTCGGTCAAGGCGCAGAAGGCGGCCGACGTGCGCGAGCGATTTGCCCTGCTCGCGGTCGAACCGCGCACCAACACGCCGCAACAATTCCGGGCGCTGCCCGAAGCTGACGTAAAACGCCGGGCGAAGATCGTCAAGGATGCGGGCATCAAAATCGAATGAGGGCGTCACGCGCGACTCCCGCATCGTGCGCGCATGACTGACGCGCGCTTCGATGCGGCGCATGCGGCGCTCGCCGCTGATGCACAACTGCAGCAGGATTTCGTCGCACTCTGCAATTGTGGTGGCCGGCGCGCCGGCGGTGCGGGCGAGCAGGCAGCGTTACGCCTTGCGCACGCGCGTCTTGTCGCCATCAACGGCGCTGCCGCCATCGAGCAGGTCACCTATGCGGGCTGGCGTTGCTCAGTAGCCACCCTGACCCGCGACGACGGCGCCCCGCTTGTCTGCAATCCCCTGCTCGGTTCACTATCGACGCCACCCGCGGGTATTGCCGCCGAGGTGATCGACCTCGGCCGCGGCACACGCGAAGATTTCACGCGCCATGCGCACGATATCGCGGGCCGCTTTGCGCTCGTGCGCCATGAATATCCGTTTTCCGCGACGCACGTGCATCGCCGGCGCAAATACGGCTGGGCGATGGAGCACGGCGCCGCGGGTTTCATCATCGCCAACCCGCGGCGCGGGGAGGGGCCCGTGTCAGGGTCGAGCGGCCGCGGCGGCGAGGCCGGCATTCCGGCCGTGGCAACCGATTTTGAATCCGCTGCACGCCTCGCTGCGCAGGATACCCGGCGGGCGGGCGCGCACCTGAAGCTTGCAGGCGAAGATTACGCGGCGCAAACCGGCATCGCGGTCCTCGACCTTCCCGGGTCGGGTGACGAATGCATCGCATTGAGCGCGCACCTCGACGGCCATGACCTCGCCGAGAGTGCCATGGACAACGCCTCCGGGGTCGCGGTCGTGCTCGCGGTTGCACGCGCCTTTGCGCCGCTCATCGCAACCTGCCGACGCGGACTCAAAGTGTGCCTCTTCAGCGCTGAAGAATGGGCGCTCGCCGGGTCGCGCCAGTACCTCGACCGCATGCCGGCAAGCGAACGCGCCGCGATCGCGCTCAACATCAATCTCGACACGGTCGGCGGCGATCCGCACCTGACCGCGCTTACCAGCGAATTCCCGCGCCTGGACGCATTCGTGCGCGACGCGGCTGCGGCGGCAGGCGTCGCGCTGGGCACTTACGCGCCGATGATGGCCAACTCCGACCATTACAATTTCGCGCTTCACGGCATACCGGCGCTGCGCCTCGTGGCCGGTTTCGATCGCCCGCAGTGCAACGTCAGGCACATTCTGACGCGCGGCGACAATCGCGAAAAAGTGGCGCCGGCGGAACTGGCCGCCGCGGCGCGACTCACCGCCGCCCTGCTGGTACGCGCGCTGACGGCGGGCGATGAGGAGTTGGCCGGCCTGCGAATCAAGAGTTCGTAACGGTATGGCGACTTACGCGATCGGCGATATACAGGGCTGTTACACAGCTTTGCGGCGGATGCTCGACAGGCTCTGCTTTGAGCCGGCGCGTGATCGCCTGTGGCTGGTGGGAGACCTTGTCAATCGCGGTCCGCAATCGCTGGC
>JAYWDM010000298.1:0-4999 GCA_043779885.1 Betaproteobacteria bacterium
TCTGCGCGACCCCGAGATGGCGAAACGCCTGGTGGCGGAAGCCGCAGAGCCGGTCATCGAGACGCCGGAGGCGTTCGGGAAGTTGATCGTGAATGACATCGGCAAGTGGGGCCGCGTCGCCAGGCAGGCCGCCATACACGCCGAGTAGCCAACACCTACGGCAATCCGGGAGAACTCATGGCTTCGAACTTGAGCGCAAGCGCGGCGCGCGAGCACACGCTCGACGCGTTTATAGAGCAATCACAGAAGTTGCGCTGGGAGAACGTTCCGCCGGCGACCCGCGCAAGCGTCAAACGCGAACTGCTCGACTATCTCGGCGCGAGCATTGCGGGCCGCGCGGCCGCCGGCCTGCCGGCGTGGCTCAAGGTTCTGATCGACTTCGGCGGCCGGCCCGACTCGCGCGTGATCGGCGGGCCGCGCGTTCCCGCGACCGTCGCCGCGCTGTGCAACGGCTACTTCGGCCATGTCCTCGAGTTTGACGATACTCACGACGAAGCGGTGCTGCACGCCGGCTCGGCGGCGATACCCGCGGCGTTTGCCGCCGCGGGCCTGCGCGGCGAAGTGAGCGGCAAAGATCTCTGCGAGGCGGTGCTGCTCGGTGTGGAGCTCACGTGTCGCCTGGGCCTCGCGACGCGGCTGAATCTCGTCGAGGGGGGCTGGATCTATACGGCGCTCTTCGGACACTTCGGCGCAACGCTCGCCGCCGCGCGCATCATCGATCACCGGCCGGACGTTCTGCGCAATGCGTTCGGCATCGTCTACTGCCTGGCGAGCGGCAATCACCAGTCGACACGCGAAGGTGCGCCGACCAAGCACGTGCAGCCGGGGTTCGCCGCCGCCAATGCCATCACCGCTGCGCTCATGGCGAGCGGCGGACTCGATGGCGTCAAGCAGCCGCTCACCGGCGAGGACGGCTTGAGCCGCGTGTATCTGCACGGCTCGTTCGATCCGGCCCGCGCGGTCCGCGATCTGGGCGCGCAATGGGAATTCGATCGTCTTTCCATCAAGCCTTATCCGACTTGCCGTCTTACCCATCCGGCTATCAGCGCAGCGCTTGAACTGCGCGCGCGACTCGGGGGAGAAGTCGACAAGATCGAGCGCATCGAGCTCGTGATCGGCCCGCAAGCGCACGACGTGGTCGGGCGCGACGTGGCGGAGCGGCGCACGCCGCAGACACGCGTCGCCGCGCAGTTCAGTGTCTTTTGGGCAGTCGCAGCCGCGCTCGCAGTTGGCGAAGTGACACCGCGTCAGCTCGCCGAGGAGATCCCGCCGTCAGCGAAGCTCGGCGAATGGATAGGCAAGATCAGCGCTACTGCCGACCCGGCCGCCGCGCAGCGCGATGTCGGCGGTTGCACGCTGAAGGCTTACGGCTCGTTCGGCACGCGTGAAGTGCGGCAGACGAATGCCAAGGGGCATCCGGACCATCCGCTCACCGACGCGGAGTTGCTCGCGAAATTCAAAGCGAACCTGCACTACGCGAACGTGCCCGAAGCGCGGGCATCGGACTTCGCGGAGCAGATCATGGAGATCGACAGCCTGCCGGATGTCCGGCTGCTGGCGGACGCGCTCGCCGGCGCCGCGCCGGGCTGACGCCGGTACTGCCGTGAGATCCTTGCGTCACGTTACGCCGCCTTTGCGCGTCTACTGCGGCGCGGACAGCCTGCAGCGGTCGGGAGCAGCGGTGCAGGCGTTCCGGATGAGGCGCTTCCCGTGCTGGCGGCGGATGCGGCGACCGACTGGTTCCTGCACCAGAACCCCCGGCCCGTCGGCGGCACAGCGGACATACTCGAGGTATTGACGGCTGCCTGGTAGATTGAAATCAACAGGATATTTCCGTTGCCGTAGGGCACCCGGTATAAAATGCGGCTTTTTCCGGTTGCGCCGCGTGGATGGTCACGTCGTGCGGTAACGTCGGACAACGGGGAGTGAAATCGATGAGCACGTCAGCGGCAGTCGCGGCGACTGGGCAGGAGCATTGGACGAAGAAGGGCGAGGTCAAGCTCTTCCTGTGGGAGAAGCCCGCGAAGACTAAACCCGTGCGCGGCACCGTGCTGTTCGTGCATGGCTCGTCGATGGCATCCACTCCCACGTTCGATCTGCAGGTGCCCGGCCGGCCGTATTCGTCGGCCATGGATTACTTCGCGGCGCAGGGCTACGACACCTGGTGTTTCGACATGGAGGGCTACGGCCGCTCCGACAAGTCGCGCAACATCAATTGCGATATCGCGAACGGCGCCGACGACACGGCGGCGGCCACCGACTACATCATGCAGACGCGCGGCGTGAAAAATTTTCTGGTCTACGGCATTTCGTCCGGCGCATTGCGCGCGGCGATGTTTGCCGAGCGGCATCCGGAGCGCGTCGCGCGGCTGGCGCTCGACGCGTTCGTATGGACAGGCGAGGGCAGCCCGACCCTCGATGAGCGGCGCAAGAAACTGCCGCAGTTCCTGAAGATCAACCGGCGGCCGCTCGACCGCGCGTTCATGCACAGCATATTCGAGCGTGATCATCCCGGCTGCGCCGAGAAAAAAGTGGTCGAAGTATTCGCTGACGCGGTGCTGGCACTCGACGATTCGGTGCCGACCGGCACTTATGTCGATATGTGCTCGAAGCTGCCGGTCGTCGACCCGGCGAAGATCACGGTGCCCTCGCTCATCATGCGCGGCCAGTTCGATGGCATTGCGGGCTTCGACGACCTGATCGAGTTTTTCAAGCGCCTGCCGAACCCCGACAAGCAGTTCACGGTGATGGCGGGAATTTCGCACGCGAGCTTTCAGCAGATCAACTACGAGATGGTGTACCACATCCTCCTGTCTTTCTTCTCCCAGCCGGCGCCGATTTACCGCGCCTGAACCACCTTGATCTGGTAGCGCGCGTTAATCGAAGGAATGCCGATGTCCGAAATAGACCCCTCCCGGCTTACCCAATTGGAGCAGTATAAATTGCTCGTCGGCACCGTCACGCCGCGGCCGATTGCGCTGGTCACCACACTGGGCACGACGGGACTCAACGCCGCGCCGTTCAGCTTTTTCAATGCTGTCGGTTCGGACCCGCCGATGTTGTGCTTCTCGGTCGGCAACAGGGACGCGGGCGCCAAGGACACGGTTGCAAACATCCGCGATTGCCCGGAATTCGTCGTGCACATCGTGAGCGACGCCATCAAGGACAAGATGAACGTCTGCGCCGTCGATTATCCGCGCGGCGTCAACGAAGTCGAAAAAGCGGGCTTCACCGCCGTGCCGTCGAAAATGGTGCGCCCGCCGCGCCTCAAGGAAGCGCCGGTGGCGATGGAGTGCAGGCTCGTGCAGATCGTCGAACTCGGCCGCCGTCCCAACCATCTGGTGATCGGTGAAGTCGTGTGGTTCCATTACGACGACGGTCTCGTGAACGACCGCTACCACGTCGACGTCGGCCGCGTGAATCCGATCGGACGCCTCGCCGGCAAGGGCGGCTACACGCGCATCACCGACCGCTTCGAGTTGCCGCGCCTGAGCCTCGGCGGCGACGCGCCGGAGTAAGCTGCGATGCGCCGACTGGCGCTCGTGCTCGCCGCGCTCGCCCAAGGTGCGTTCGCCGCGCAGCACGCGTAGCCCGGAAGAATGAAATGAAATCCGGGCACAGACAATTACGGGCGAGGGAGCCCCGGAATGCGCTGCGCTCCGTCCGGGCTACGTTCCTGGCGTGCATGGCGTTTGCGCACGTCGCGGCGGCGCAAGGCTATCCGAACAAGCCCATACGTTTTATTGTCGGCTTTGCGGAAGGCGGCGCGTCCGGACACGTTAGCCGCAGGCCCGTTCGCGGGCAGGACGCGCGAGCCGCCGGGTTGATGCGCACGGCATCACAAGAGCCAGCGCCGTATCCGAACAAGCCCATACGTTTTATTGTCGGCTTCGCACCAGGCGGCGTCACCGATATCGTCGCGCGCGCATTGAGCCAGAAATTGTACGAGCGTTTCGGCCAGCAGGTGATCGTCGACAACCGGGCGGGCGGCAGCGGGACCATCGCCGCGGTGCTCACCGCCAAAGCGCCGCCGGACGGCTACACGCTGCTCATGAGTTCGGTGAGCACGATGGCGACCAACGTGAGCATGTACGCGAAGCTGCCGTACGATCCTCTGCGCGATTTCGCGCCGGTCACGCTGGCGGTAGTCACGCCCTATCTGGCGACGGTGCAGGCCGCGCTGCCGGTGAACAACCTGCGCGAATTCATTGCGCTCGCGAAAGCGCGGCCCGGCCAGCTCAATTTCGGCTCGTCCGGCGCCGGCGGCGGCGCGCATCTCTCCGTCGAGTTGTTCAAGGCGATGGCGGGCATCACGCTCACCCACGTTCCCTACAAGGGCTCGGCGCCCGCGCTGACCGATCTGCTGGGCGGACATATCCAGCTCACGTTCAGCCAGCCGCCGATCGTGCTGCCCCACATCAAAAGCGGCAAAGTCAAAGGGCTCGCGATCAGCAGCGCGCACCGGCTCGCCGCATTGCCGGAATTTCCGACTATCGCCGAGTCCGGCCTCGCGGGTTATGAGGCGACGTCGTGGCAGGGAGTGGTGGCGCCAGCGGGCACGCCGCGCGCAATTATCATGAATCTCAACAGCGAGATTACGCGTGCGCTGCAACTCCCGGACATCGGCGCGCGGCTCGCGGCGGAGGGATCGGAGCCGGTCGCCACCACGCCGGACGAATTCGCCGCCTACATCAGGCGTGAAATCGCCAAGTGGGCAAAGGTCGTGAAAGAGTCGGGCGCGAAAGCCGACTGAAAATCAGGGACGCACACAATCATGCAACAATTGTGTGCGTCCCGATTTGCCTGTGCAGGCACGGCGCCCGCAAAGTCGCAAATTCATAACTCCCCCCTTGAACGAACACCGCCCGATTCTCTGCCGAGGCAGCGGGAAAGGCTACTACAGTCTGCCTGAGCAGAGTAGTTGATACGCTTAGGCCGAATTCTCCGCATGCTATTTGATAATCCCTGACCAAGGAATATCAGGGATCGTGCAAAAAGA
>JAYWDM010000299.1:0-4997 GCA_043779885.1 Betaproteobacteria bacterium
CAGGAATTTACCGCATTCATGCGCAGGCAAATCGACACGTGGACGAAAGTCGCCAAAGCGGCCAACGTGCGCGCGGAGTGAGCGCCATGCATAAATCCAGAAAACGTAGCCCGGAAGGAGTGCAGCGCATTCCGGGTTCCATTGCCTGCAATATTCTATTCCCGGATTTGATTTCGTTCATCCGGGCTACAGTGATTTGCGCGCTGATCGCGGTCTGTGCCGCGACGGCTCCGCATGCCCAGGATTACCCGACGCGGCCCGTGCGGTTCGTCGTCGGCTATCCTGCCGGCGGCTCGAACGACACCGTCGCGCGCATCGTCGGGCAAAAACTCGGCGAGAGCTGGGGCCAGAACGTGGTGGTCGACAACCGCGCGGGCGCGGGCGGCACGATCGCCGCCGATCAGGTCGTCAGGGCGCAACCCGACGGCTACACGTTGTTCGTCGGCGACTTCGGTCCCAACGTCGTGGCGGGCGCGCTTTACGCCAAGCTGCCCTACGATCCGGCCAATGATTTCGCGCACGTGACGCAAATCGTTTCCTTCCCGCTGGTGCTGCTGGTGCCGACGGCGTTTCCTGCAACAGGCGCGAAGGAACTTATTGAAAGCGCAAAGGCCCGGCCCGGGGTGATCAAGTACAGCTCGTCGGGTGTCGGTTCTTCACCGCATCTTTTTCTCGAAAAAATGAATCTCATGGCGCAGATCTCTACCGTCGTCGTGCATTACAAGGGCGGCGCCCCCGCGCTGGTGGGGCTGATCGCCGCCGAGGTCGATTACTCGATGGTGTCGGTTTCCACGGCGCTGCCGCATATAGGCGCCGGCAAGATCCGCGCGCTCGCGGTGACGAGCGCACAGGCTAACCCGCGCCTGCCGAACGTGCCGCCGCTCGCGAGCGTGCTGCCGGGTTACGAGGCGATTTCCTTGCATGGCCTGCACGCGCCGGCGAAAACGCCGCGGCGCATCGTCGTGAAACTGCAACAGGACGTCGCCGCCATTCTGCGCCGTCCCGACGTGAAGGAAAGATTCGACGCGATCGCGATGGATGTTTCCGGCAGCACGCCCGAGGAATTCACCGCGTTCATCAAGAAGCAGATCGAAGCCTGGACGGCGGTCGCCAAGGCCGCCAACGTGCGCGCGGATTGAGTGCGCTCGCCGGCCAAATACGATACATTCATCCGGCAGCAGGTCAAGCAATGGGTGCCATTCGTGACGTCGGCCGGTATACGCGCTGAATAGCGCGATGTCTGTGCGCGTAAAAGCGGCGGTGCCGGATCACGTGAAGACCTTCGAAGGCAAAGATTTGCTATTTACGGTTTAGTGCAGTTTAGGACGCAAGCCGATACAAGTCGGCGCTGTTCCGGCGTAAGTTGCTCATTGAGTCTGTGCATAAGTTCCTCCGGCGTTCGCGGTTTGGCACCGCTAGGGGGTGACGGCATTTGTTTCCCCCCGAACCAAAGCACTACGTAAATCCCGTGCCCATGCGCCCTCGGATCAATCGAATATTTCGCGACGAGTTGATCCACTATTGCGCGCCAGAGATCACGATGTTTATCTTGCTTGACCTCGATCGGAATGCCATAAGAAGAATAAACGCACCACATGTCTGAGCGCTTTTCGCGGACATGGCGCGCCTCAGCATCGCAAGTGATTGAATAGCGTTTCAGTCGTTCTCGCAGAAGAAAAGCGAGCGCGTCACGACAGCTTTCTTCAGGCTTGGGTTCCAGCAGGCGACCGTGACTGTCTTCGTTCCAGAATTGCCGGTAAATATTAAGATCGTGGTTTTGCAGTTCACGGACAAGCTCAAGCAGCACTTCATTGACAATGGCGAAAACATCGGTCGCATTCGCAGGAACACCCTCAAAAAGCGTAGCGCTTACCTGACTGTGGTCCGGATTCACAAAACCGGTATCCCGGCGCACGATCCGTTGCGCATTCCTTGCATGACGTAAATCGTCGGCCCAAAGACTCAACGCCGGCAAGGCAATCAGCCTTTCCAGAGCTTGGGTCGCCAATTCGTCGCCGCTTGCGGCGATTTGATTAATAAAGTTCCGCACCAAGTCGGCACGATTCATCTCGGGCGTTACGGCGTGCCCCCCGGCGCCGACAGGACGTTCTGGGCGACAACCGGGCGCCAATAGTTCGGTCAACAACGCCAAACTGCCGGGAGGAAGCTCGCGATCGTACCGAAAAATATCACCGCTGCCATGCAGGAACTGCCCGAGATGGCCCACACGAATTTGGCTACTGCCGACGTAGCGCCGGAGTTTCGCCTCGTAAACCCTGGATTGCGTGATCAGTCCCATGGTCATCCAGTAAACGCGCTGACCGACATCCAGACCGCCACGTTTTAGCTTGGTGGATATCAAAGTCTCAAGCTGACGCTGTGGCATGTAACGAATTGCAGCCTTGAGCAGATATTCGAGAACCGGCAATTGCTTGAGACTTGCGCGCCGCGGGAAATCTACCAATAAGACTGGAACTGCCACTTTTGCCACGCCGGCATAAGCGTCGTCGTGTGCCAAAAAGTAAACTCCATGAACATACTCTTTGCGCGCCTTAAGGCATCCACGCACATAGACAACGCATGCTTGTGCGACAAGATCCGGTCGGATTTTCACCAGATGTTCAAACCATGCGGGCTCATTGCCGGCGCCGTACGTGTAACGGCTGACCAGCGACTTCAGCAACACATCATCCGGCAGCGCCGCGAGCTTGACCGGCTCACGGTCAAACAGCAATTCGATGCCCACAAGCATTGCCAGACTCAGGAGATATCTTTTTCCCTGTTGATCCGATTTGATCATTTCTTCGACCGAAGGAAGATCAGTGCGCAACAAGGAGCTCTTAAGCGCTTCAATTGAAGCCTCGACCAGTTCAGCGTCATCGTTGAGCAAGTCTCGCAGGCGCGCCACCGGTGTTTCGCCGTGAACGTCGTAGTAGTGCCCGAAATATGTGCCCGCAAGGGCGTAGAGCGTTTGCGGAAACGCGGTGCCATCGCGCAGTTTTGGCAAGATCGCTCGAAATTCTGCCCCGCGCTTTGCTCGGTCGATGGCTTCTTTACGATTGCGTTGCGCGTTCGTTTGCCTCCATTCATTGTGTTCTAATTCACAGGTGAGTCTCTGCGAAAGTAATTCACTAAAACCTGGTCGTCGCGCCGCCCACTTTTCCAAGTCTTCAATTGAAAGTCCGCCATGCAATGTTCCGCTTTCATCCCACCAAAAGGCATTGAAGAATAGAGCCTCCGCCGCTTCTTTATTTTGTGCAATATCAACTTGCGATAGCCACCACGACGCCATGTCCTTTGGTGGTTGCGCGCCAAGCAGTCGCGATTGTGCATCGTGAATACCATATTTGGAACGGGCAAATTTATCGAGAGCGATTCGCAATACGCCTATGTATCGGTCGGGGTGTTCGGCAAACCATTTGCAAACAACCTTCTTGTCGGCCGCTTCAAGGTGAACCGTATCGTGTTCGCCTAAACAAATGCCCAGCCATTCGAATAGCGTAGCGTCGCTTGCAGCATCGCCAAGCTTCGTCAATCCCTTGGCAAGCACTTCACTCGCGGGCATCCAGTAGTTGCGAAAATGGCTATTGTTCCGTGCTTCGGCCTTGCCGCTGAATGCATTTAACAATTCGTCAAGACGTTCATCTGGCGTTTGATCGAGCAGCCCGTGGTTCCAGAACGCTGAGTAATCACCAAAATATCTTTCCTTCCTCGGGACATGCAGATACTGAAGAACGGCGGCGGGACCAACATGCACCGGGTATAGTCGCCGGAGCAGAATTCCCAGCAGGCCGTCGTCGCTGTCTTTTACGCGGCCGCTATGAATGTCGGCCAGCAATCGGAGCGCCGCGCCGGCATCGTCGAGATAATTTTTCAGGTAAGCTCGCAGCGCCTGCTTGCGCACAACGCCCCACCAGGATTCATCGCGCACAACTTGCAGGAGAGTTTGTCCTAGCGGCGGCAGTTCCTCGCCATAGTAAAGCGCCTCTACAACGCAATCGGCCACGGTTTGGTCGGCTCGCTCACGCAACGGCGACCGCAGGATACGTTCGAACTCGGCTGCCATATCCGGTGTTGCTAGGCTGGCAAAAGGTCGAACGCCCCAGTCCTGCCAATGGACGCCGCTTAATTGCTCCGGAGCGCGATATAAAGCTTGCAACAACTTTGTTTTATCGCTCGGAGGGAAACCCTTGGCATCTCCGTACAACAACACGCCGACTGGATCTGCTGCAATCAGCCTGCCGCGTTGGATTTTTGTGCAAGCCGCCAGCCATGCGTGCAACCCGCGCAACCCGGTTACAACGCCGCCGTCTGCGCCGCAAATCAGCGCCAGCACTCGACTGACATGTAGACCTGAGCCTAGCCTTTTCGCAATAAACTGCGCAGCCAAATGCTCGGCAACCGTGCGGTGTGCTGGCGCAAATCTTCCATTGCCCAGCGATTGAAACAACCGTGTTTCAAGGCACTCCGCCAGCGGTAGTTGATCGTGGTTACTGATGGCACGGAGGTCGAGCGCGTTATCATTATCAGATAGCGACAGTGTTAGAGCCTGGGTATCCGCGATCAAGCAGATGCAGCTCAAATAGCCGGCTGCGTCAAGCAGATTTTCGTCAGCAGAGCGGGTTTTTTGTTTGGCAGCGAGATGTTCAATATTGGGTTCTGCCAACAACTGCCTGGACGCAAGTTGATACATATGTAGACGGCTAGTCGGCCAATTGTTTTGCTTTCCTATCGCCTTCGCCAGCATGGCGAGAGTTTGCGGATTTCTCAGCAGATCCGAAAGTCGAAACTGCTCTGCTTGCTGCATAAAGCCTGTCGGATCGGCGATTCCGTGATTTGCCGAAAGTATTTTCTTGATGTCGTCATCGGTCAGCGGATCGAGTAGCAAAACCTCGATGCCTTCATCGTTCGGCACGAGGGGTTTGAGCCTCTCCCTGTCGCTGGCGCCCAACCAATCGGCGGCACGGCAGGACAAGCGATATCGCGGGCGACCAAGT
>JAYWDM010000300.1:0-13551 GCA_043779885.1 Betaproteobacteria bacterium
CTGATCGGAAACGTCGCCCGGAAAGAGAGCAGCGCATGCCGGGTTCGCTTGTCCGCAGTCATCGATCCCCGGATTTCATGTCATTCATCCGGGCTACGGGCGAACGCTCAGGCGAGCGTGCCAACTCCGGTTTCCAGCAGGTCCCACGCGGTGCGGCCGAGTTCGGATTTCCACCGCGCATAAAATCCGCCCGTCAGCCGCGCGCGAAAGCTCGCGATGTCCGGACGGGTGAACACCATTCCGCGTTGTGCAAGTTTCGTTTCGAGATCGCGGTTCAGCGCATGGGTGTGGGCGCGCTGGCGCGCGACGTGCAGCCTGACGTTGCGCAGTACGCTGTCCCGCACGTCTGCCGGCAGACCATGCCAGAAGCCGGGATTGGCGATCAGGTTGAATCCGGACCACATATGAGAGGTGAGCGATACGTGGTGCGTGACCTCGTGGAGCTTGAGCGACTCGGTAATGGCAAGCGGGTTTTCCTGCGCATCGACGCGCCCTGCGGCGAGTGCGCGATGCATATCGAGAACGAATACGGGCGTGGGTACGGCGCCCAGGCTGCGAAATGTGTCGTCGAAGATGCGGCCCTCGGGCACGCGTATGCGCAGACCTTCCAGGTCGCCGGCCCGTTTGAGCGGCCGGGCTATCGTCGAGATATGCCGGAAGCCGTTTTCCATGAGGCCGCCGGGCACCGCGTAGACGCCTTTGGCCGCCAGTTCGTCGCGCAGGTAGTCGCCAAGCGCGCCGTCCATCAGGGCATAGACCTGTTCCTCGCGTAAGTAGGCGAACGGCAGGCTTTGAATCTCGAATACCGGCGCAAGCGGTCCCAGGAGACTCCCCATTACGGCGTAGAGTTCGATCTCGCCGGTTCTGACCCGGTCGATGATTTCGGCATGCGTGGCCTTGAGTCCGGCGTTGTCCGCATGCACGCTGACAGCGAGGCGCCCGCCGGTTTCGGCGCGCACGGCATCCCATAGATCGACGAGAAAGGGATGCACGTGGCTCGCCACCGGCTGATAGTGGAATTGGCGCGCGCTGCGCCGCCCGCCCGCGCCAGCGTTACGCATACTGTGTGTGAGTAGAGAAGCCGGCTATCGCAGTGCGTACAGGGGCGGGCATGTCGCATCACATCATGACGCGGCCGCCGTTGACATCGAGCACCACGCCGTTGATATACGCGGCTGCGTCGGAGGCGAGGAACAGCATTGCATTCGAGTGGTCTTCCGACACGGCGAGCCGCCGCAACGGCACTTGCGCAGCGATCCGCGCGATGTCTTCATCCGTGCGCAGCGCTTTGACGCGTGGCGTCAGTGTCGTGATAGGTGCGATGGCGTTGGCGGTGATGCCGTCCGGTCCGAGTTGCTGGGCAAGAAAGCGGGTCAGCTGAATAACGGCGGCCTTGGCCGAACCGTAGGCCGGAGACGACGCGGCCGTCACGGTGCGGCCCGAAATCGAGGCGACGCTGATGATGCGGCCGGCCTTCGATTTTTTCAAATGCGGAATCGCCGCGCGTGACACCAGAAAGACACTGCGCAGATTGAGTGCAATGGTCTTGTCCCACTCATCGAGCGGCATGTCCTCAACCGTGGCGAGCCGGCCGTAACCGCCCGCGCAATTGACCAGCACGTCGAGGCCGCCGAATTCGGCAACGGTGCGGGCAATCGCGGCCGCCACGGATTGTTCGTCGGTGACGTCGGTGTGCACGGCCAGCGCGCGGCCGCCGGCAGCGGCAATTTCCGCGGCGATCGCCGCGACGCCGGTTGCGTCAATGTCGAGCAGCGCGACGCTGGCATGTTCCACGGCGAAGGCGCGTGCGGTGACCGCGCCTATGCCTTGCGCGGCACCGGTAATCGCGACGATGCGTCCGGCAAATTCCGGGTATTTCGGCATGCGGAAATCCTTGGTAAATTCAACAGGTGAGATTGCAGACGGATGCCGCGACCAGGCGGCGTTTATACGAAGTGGCGTGAAGATCCCGCGGGCAATGCTGCGGTTGCCAACCTGCGCTTCATGGCAGAGGCGTGCCGGGAAACGGGCGGCGGCGCCGGGAAATCGCGCGCGTCACGCCACGCCTTCCATGACCTGGACTTCCACCATTGATCCCGCCACGACATTGCCCTGATCGGTCGGCAGGATAATGAAGCAGTTGGCTTCCGCCATCGAGCGCAGGATGCCTGAGCCCTGCTCACCGGTAACGCGCACGCTCCAGTTGCCCGCCGTGTCCTGGGTCAGCACGCCGCGCTGGAACTCGGTGCGGCCGGGCGCTTTCTTGAGCGCGCTGGTACAGGCGACCTTGAAAGTCGGCAGCGGCAGCACCGGATTGAGGCCGGAGAGCTTGAGCAGCGCGTCGCGCACGAACTGATAGAACGTCACCATCACCGACACGGGATTGCCCGGCAGACCGAAAAAATGCGCGCCGCCAATGCGGCCGTAGGCCAGCGGACGCCCGGGTTTCATCGCGATTTTCCAGAACACGACCTCACCGAGGCGGTCCAGCAGTTCTTTCACAAAGTCCGCTTCGCCGACCGAAACGCCGCCGCTGGTGATGACGACGTCAGCGGTCGTGGCGGCAGTATGGAATGCCCGTTCGAGAAGTACGGGGTCGTCGCGCACGACACCCATGTCGATGACCTCGCAACCGAGGCGCGTCAGCATGCCGTGCAGGGTGTAGCGATTGCTGTCGTAGATCTGACCGGCGCCAAGCGGCGAGCCGATTGAACGCAGTTCGTCGCCGGTGGAGAAAAATGCCACGCGCAGGCGGCGATACACGGCGAGCTCACCGATGCCCAGCGATGCGATGAGGCCGATTTCGGCGGGCCGCAGCAACGCTCCGCGCCTGAGGGCGACTTGCCCGGTTTTCAGGTCTTCACCGGCGCGCCGCAGATGCTGGTTCAGGCGGTGCCCGCCGCCGACGGTCACGGTGTCGCCCGCGGCTTTTACATGCTCCTGCATGACTATGGTGTCGCATCCAGCGGGAACAACGCCGCCGGTCATGATGCGCACGCACGCGCCGGCGTTTACCGCGCCCTGGAACGGCACACCCGCAAACGCCGTGCCGGCAATCTTGAGCGTGACATCTCCATCCGTCTTGAGATCCGCAAAGCGAACCGCATAACCGTCCATCGCCGAGTTGTCGTGCGCCGGAACATCGAACGGTGAAATCACGTCTTCAGCGAGCACGCGCCCAAGGGCCGCGCGGATGTGCAATCGCTCTTCGACTGCCACGGGCAGCAGAAAACGCGCGATGAATTCGCGCGCCTTGGCGACCGGCATCGAGTTCGGATCGTAATCGTCGGCGCAACTGGCGGCGCGGATGGAGTCTACGGGATCATTCATGGTCGCTGGGTGGATGCATGACGGGCGGGATCGAATTCTACCGTAATCCCGGCGTTGTGTAGAATTGCCACGGTAGCGCTGCGGCGGCGATATTCGAGGTTATGATGCTTGCGGACTAATGCGCCGGATTCGAATTCAGGAGGATGGTTTGTTCGCAACGGGTTTCATGCGCGCGATACCGATACGCGGCCTGATCGCCTTGGCGCTGTGTTGCGCGACGTGCGTGTCGGCGGCGGAAGACGTACGCCTGGCGACCACGACGAGCACCGAGAACTCCGGCTTGCTGAAAGTGATATTGCCGGTGTTCGAGGCAAAGTACGGGGGCAAGGTTAGAGTCGTGGCGGTCGGCACGGGTGCGGCGCTGAAGCTCGGCGAAAACGGCGATGCCGACGTCGTGCTCGTGCACGCGCGTCCGCTCGAGGATAAATTCATGGCGGCGGGATTCGGTTCGGTGCGCAAGGACGTGATGTACAACGACTTCATTATCGTCGGCCCCAAAAGCGATCCAGCCGCGGTGCGCGGGATGAAGGACGTCCTCGCGGCGATGAAGAAAATCCACGCGAGCGGCGCAAGATTTATCTCGCGCGGCGACGAATCGGGCACCCACCAGATGGAAAAATCTTACTGGCAGAGCGCCGGCGTGGACTTAAAGGGCGCATGGTACGTGTCCGCCGGCCAGGGCATGGGGCAGGTGCTGACGATGGCGGGCCAACTCGACGGTTATGCACTGACCGACCGTGCGACTTACGCCGCATACAGGGACAAGACCGGGCTCGACACGCTGGTTGAGGGAGATCCGAAAATGTTCAATCCCTATGGCGCTATCGCAGTCAGCCCGCAGCGGCATCCGGGCGTCAATGCCCGGGGGGCGATGGCATTCGTGAACTGGATTACGTCCATTGAAGGACACAAGGCCATTGCGGACTTCAGGATCAACGGCGTGCAGATGTTTTTTCCGTCCGTCAGATAAATGGAGTTTTTCGGTCCCACGGGCGAAGCGTTCCGGTTGCTGCTGAGCGGCGACGCGGAACTGTGGCGCATCATATTCACGTCGCTGGCCTGCTCGCTCATCGCGTTGCTGGTCATTGCGCCGCCGGCGATCGCGCTGGGATTCCTGATCGCGAAAGTCACTTTTCCCGGCCGGCGCGCGCTGGTGGTGCTGGCGCAGGCGTTGCTGTCGTTTCCGACCGTGGTGGTCGGACTCGTGCTTTACATGCTGTTGTCGCGCCAGGGGCCGCTGGGCTTTCTCCGCTTGTTGTTCACGCCGGAGGCGATAATCATCGGTTACATGGTGATCGCGTTTCCCGTCCTCATCGTATTCACGCTGTCGGCGGTGCAGGGCGCCGATCCGCGCGTCTACGAGACGGCGCGCAGTCTGGGCGCATCGCGCTGGCGGGCCGCGCTTACGACGTTGTTTGAGGTGCGCTTCGGCGTCATGGCGGCGGTATTCAACGGGTTCGGGCGCGTCGTGTCCGAAGTCGGCTGTTCGATCATGGTCGGCGGGAATATCGCGGGATTGACGCGGAATATCCCGACCGCGATTGCGCTGGAGACTTCCAAAGGCGAGTTTGCGCAAGGCATTGCGCTCGGTTTCGTGCTGATCGCGGTCGCGATCGGCATCAACGTGGCACTCGCGTGGCTGCAGGGGCGCGGAGGTCTGGATTGAGCACGCCGCTGTTCTCGGTGGACGGACTCGGCAAGCGCTTCGGGGAGCGCGTGCTGTTCGACGGCGCACGGCTGATACTGGAAACCGGCAACGGCTACGTCTTGACGGGTCCCAACGGCAGCGGCAAGACAACTTTGCTGCGCATCGCCGCCGGGCTCGAACCGGCGGACTGCGGGGGGCTCACTTTTCGCGCGCAACCTGCGCCGGCGCCGGATTACCCGGAAGCGTGGCGGCGGGAGATCGTCTACGTGCACCAGCAGCCGTACCTGTTTCATACGTCAATTGAAGAGAATCTCGAGTACGGCCTGGCGCGGCGCGGCATGGCGCCCGCCGAGCGGCGCGCGCGCGTGCGCGAGGCGCTGGCGTGGGCGGGACTCGCCGACCGGTGCGCGGTGCCGCCGCACAAGCTTTCCGGCGGGGAAATACAGCGTGCCGCGCTGGCGCGCGCAAAAGTGATCAATCCCACGCTGCTGTTGCTCGACGAGCCGACGGCAAATCTGGATGGCGAAGCGCGCAAGCAGGTGCTCGAACTCGTGACCGCGCTGTGCATCGAAAATCATACGGTAGTGGTTGCGAGCCACGATCCGGAAATCATGCGGCTGGCGATCCTCAACCGGCTGCGTCTGACCGGGGGCGCCATAAAAATCGATGATTGACACTACCGGCTGTTAAAATACATAGCGATGAAAATATTCGGCATTGCAGGTTATTCCGGCTCGGGCAAGACGACGCTGATCGAGAAGCTGATTCCGCTGTTCACGGCGCGCGGCGTTACCGTGTCACTGATCAAACATGCGCATCACAGGTTCGACGTCGATCAGCCGGGCAAGGATTCCTACCGCCATCGCCACGCGGGGTGCCGCGAGGTGCTGGTGACGTCGAGCCGGCGCTGGGCGCTGATGCATGAACTGCGCGGTGCGCCCGAACCCGCGTTGCAGGACCTGATCGGGCATATTGCGCCCTGCGATTTGCTGCTGGTGGAAGGCTACAAGCGCGAACCGATTCCGAAGCTCGAGGTTTACCGCGACTTGGTCGGGGAGGCGTTGCTGTTTCCCCAGGACACGCATATCGTGGCGGTGGCGAGCGATCAGCATGTGGATACGGCATTGCCTCAATTCAATCTCGATGACGCGCCGGCGATCGCGGCATTCATCACCCGGCACGGCGGGTTGGCGTGAGCCGGCCGCTGGCGCATAATTAGTGCCACGTTCAACACGGACAAACCATAGTGCGGTTTGCCGGTTAACGTGGTTAATTCTCTTTAAACGTGGACAAACCGCCGTGCGGTTTGTCGGTTAACTCGGCGCGCCTTACCGGATGATCACTATTCTATATTTCGCGCGACTGCGCGAAGCACTGGGCACGGCTTCCGAGAGCATCGCGCTGCCGGACGGCGTGCGCGACCTCGGCGGTCTGCGGGAATTGCTGACGAGCCGCGGCGGCGCCTGGTCGCAGGAACTTGCCGTGCACAGGGCGGTGCGCGCCGCGGTGAATCAGGACATGGCGCATGAGAAAACGCCCCTGGGCGACGGCGATGAGATCGCCTTTTTTCCGCCCGTAACCGGAGGTTAGCGTGAAAAGTGCCCGGAGGTCAGCGTGCAGGTCGCGGGAGGGTAAATGACGGTACGCGTCCAGACGGATGACTTCGATGCAGGCCGCGAGATCGCGCTGATGCGGCAGGACAATCCGCAGGTCGGCGCGGTCGCCAGTTTCATCGGCGTGGTGCGCGACGTCAATGACGGCAGCAGCGTCGCGGGGATGACGCTCGAGCATTACCCGGGCATGACCGAGAAATCGATCGCGGCAATAATCGATCAGGCCACGGCGCGCTGGGGAATATTCGATGCGCTGGTCATACATCGCATCGGCAGCCTCAAGCCCATGGATCAAATCGTGCTGGTGGCAGTGACCGGCGCTCATCGCGGCGATGCATTCGCCGCCTGTGAGTTCATCATGGACTATCTCAAGACTAGCGCGCCGTTCTGGAAGAAGGAACAAACGGCCAACGGCGCGCGCTGGGTCGAATCGCGCACCAGCGACGAGGTTGCCGCCGGGCGCTGGCAACTCAAGGGTTGACCGCGCGCAGGATACCGGTCGATTCGCGCGCGTTTCGTTGCGCATTCATATTTGACCTTCCCGACGTGCTCGCTTGCGTTTGCCGCTGCGCTGCGGTGCGATGGGTGTCACAGGCGCTGGAATACAGCGCCGGCAGGATCCAGTTGAATCGTCAGGGCCTATGTCACCTACCGAAATAATCGTCCTCGCATGCGCGTTTTTTGTCATTGCGACGCTATATACGACGGTCGGCCACGCGGGCGCGTCCGGCTATCTGGCGATCATGGCCATAGCGGGGCTGGCGCCGGATGTCATGCGCCCGACCGCCCTGGCCCTGAACATTCTGGTTGCGACCATCACGGTGTACCGCTTTCGCAAAGCGCGCTATTTTTCGTGGGGCGGGCTGTGGCCATTCCTGCTCGGCTCCATGCCGCTGGCGGCGTTTGGCGGCGCGTTGCGCGTGGCGGCGGGTACTTACTATCTGATGGTCGGCATGGTATTGCTGGCGTCGGCGACGATCCTGGTGTGGCGCGTTTACGGCACCGGCTTCAGGCGGGATGATCAGGGGTTGTCGGTGAACCGGGTTCTCGCAGTGCCGATAGGGGCGCTCATAGGATTGCTGTCGGGACTTACCGGGACCGGCGGCGGCATATTCCTGAGCCCCATCATGCTGCTGGCCGGCTGGGCGGGACCGAAGACTGCGGCCGGTATTGCGGCGCCCTTCATACTGGTCAACTCCGTTGTCGCCATCGTCGCCGGATCCGTCGTTGCGGGGAAACTGCCGCTCGAATTGCCGTGGTTCGCGGTCGCGACGGTTGCCGGTGCATTTGCGGGTACGTGGCTCGGCTTGAGCAAATTATCGCAACGGGGGCTGATCACCACGCTCGCGCTGGTAATGCTCGTGGCTGCGGGCAAGTTGATCTCTATCGCCTGAAGCATGTGCAGCGCGCTATTCCGAATGCATGGCGGAAATCCAAAAACACGACCCTAAGCGGTCGCGTTTTTGCGCGTGAGATGCACTGCGGCCGCAAGCGCAAGCAGCGAGAATGCCACGGGACCATGGTAACTCGCGTGCGCAATCTGCAATTCCCAACCGAAGGCGACCAGCAGTACGAATACCAGCCATGAGGTCCTGCGATTCAATATCAGATAGGTCGCCGCGGATGCGGCAGCAATGAACACCGCCCACGAACCCGTGAGGCTGACAAAGGAGCCGACGCCGCCGACCCACGGATCCACCCACATGTGGTCGAGAAAGAGCCGGATGGCGTCCGCCTGCGAGTCGGTTACCACGCCGGTTATGAGCTTTTCGTTGATTACCGAAAGTTGCCGGCCGAGCCCGATGCCGCCGATGCTGTCCAGTATGGTGTAGTAAGTCATGAAGACGACGGTCGCCACCCGCGATAGCCAGGCCCACGCCGCATAGCGCGCCCCCGACGCGCCGCCGAACGTGTCCGTAAGGTACAGCAACCCGAAGGAAACCACCACGACGAGCGGGGTTTGTATCATATGCATCAGGAACCACCATTCCGGCCCGAAATACGTGATCGCATTGAAATGCGCATCACTGGCCTGGGGGTGTGAAAGAAAGGCGCTCATCCCGGGGACTGTGGTGAAATTCGCGGGATGGAACAACTCAATCGCTGCCAGCAGGAGCGGTGCAACCACGAGGCTGAGAACGGCAAGACTGCGATGCGGCTGTTGATTCATGTTGTGTCCTTCCTCCATTGAGACTAACCGGCCCGCAACACCCCGCATGTCCGCTTCATCGCCGGCATGCAGTTGATGCGCCGGACCGTAAACCGCGGCTTTACTCCGTTGCCCGCATCGCCATTCCGGCAGAGTGCGCCGGCTGCATCCGCTTATTGCGGCTGAAAATACTGGGCGAGCGAGCGCTCGTCGGTGCGCGCCTGATAAGCGACGTTTTTCTTCATTGCCCACGTCACGATCTGGTGATACAGGGGAATGATGGCAACATCCGCGGCCGCGAGTGCGCCGGCTTCGCGCGCGAGTGCCTCGCGCTTATTGTCGTCCACGGTATCGAGCGCCTGTTCGATGAGCAGGTCGAGTTTCTTGTTCGAATAGCGTCCCCAGTTCCACGCGCCGTTGCCCATGTCGGGATTGGGCGTCATCAGGAGCGCGCGCAGCGCAAGGTCCCCCGCATACGATCCCCAGCCGAGCATCGCGAAGCTGAACTGCTGATCGCGCGCTTTCGACAAATAGACGTTGAACGGCATGGCATCGACGTTGCAGCGGATGCCGATGCGCGAGAGCATCTGCGCGACAGCCTGCGCGACCTGGTCGTCGTTGACGTAGCGATCATTGGGGGCCGACACCGTGATCCCGAAGCCCTGCGGATAACCGGCTTCGGCCAGCAGTTTTTTGGCGCCCTCCGGATCGAAGGCTTCCGGTTTCGACTCCGCGCTATGACCGAAAATCTGCGGCGAGACGACGTTGGAAGCGGGGGTGGCGACGTTTTCCATGGCGCGCTCGACGAGCGCCTTGCGGTTTATTGCTTTCGAAATCGCCCGCCGCACGCGCACGTCCATGAACGGATTCCTGCCGAGCGGTTTGCCGTCCGCGCCGGTTACGTGCGGCGGCTGCGTCCGGTACTGGTCGAGCTGAAAGAATATGGTGCGCCACGACACGGTCTGCGCGAGCCGGAAATTCGCGTTGCCGCGGATCCGCTCAAGGTCGGACGTCGGCACGTTTTCAATCACGTCGACCTCGCCGGTAAGCAGCGCGGCGGTGCGCGCCGGATCGTTCGACATCATGCGAAACGTGACTTTATCCCATGCCGGGCGCTTGTCCCAGTAGCCGTCGAAGCGCTCGAGTTCGACGCGGTTCCCGCGCGACCAGCGTACGAATTTATAAGGGCCGCTGCCGATCATAGCGCGGCCGCTGTCGAAGTCCTCGGGCGTTGCGTTCAACGCGGCTTTCCTGGACACGATCATGATCGCGTTGAGATCCTGCGGCATCGCACCGTAGGGCGTCGCGGTCTTCAGCCGTATCGTGTAGGGATCGACAATCTGCTTGGACACGATGCGCCGTACGTAGACGGCGAATCCTCCGGGGCTGCCTTTGATCGCCAGCGGGCGCACGAGCGAATACGCGACGTCGTCGGCGGTGAGCTCGGTGCCATCGTGGAATTTAACGCCTTTGCGCAGCTTGAATTCCCACGTCAACGGATCGACCGCGCGCCATGAAATCGCGATGCCGGGTATGATGCGCGCGCGTTCGTCAACCCGCGTCAGGGCGTCGAACACGTTCCAGCCGATTGCAACGTTATGCTGTGACGCAACGTAATGCGGATCGAGCGAGGTGACATCGGCGCTGATGCCGATCGAGAGGTCCGCCGCCGATGCCGTGGCCGCAATCATGCAGGCGCCGGCGAAACCGCATGCCAGACGATACGCCGTCCGGGCCATCCGATGTTGAATGTGCATCAATTACTCCTCTGGGGTTTTCCGCAACGCTACCGGTAGGATGAGCGAATTCTAATTCGCAACGCAACCCGCCGAAAGCATTTTGTTAAAATTTCGCGTGGCGACCTTGCCCGCTGCCCGGCGCCAGCCTACGGCCCCCGTTCTGACACCAGGGACAGCAGTGCGGCAAAATCCGTAACCGGCGGTTGACAGGTCACGCCCTGGCAGACCCATGCCTTGAGCCCGCCGCCGGCGGGCTTGGCAAGCGCAGGCGGCAGGCCGCGTGTGTCCGGCGCGATCGCCAATGCGAGCACGTGCGGCAGGTAGCGCGCGTTGAGTTCGCGTTGCCAGGCGTCCGCGTCACCGCCGCCGCTCAGTACCACAATGGTGGGCGGCGTGAGCTGTTCTTCGAGCGCAACGCACAAAGTGCCGTGCGCGCCTGGCTTCTGCTCGACGAGGAGCCTGAACGCCTGCACCGTGCGGCGCGCCGCTTCGCAGTAGCGCGGTTCGCCGAGCACGTGGCCGAGCCGGTCCAGCGCGAGAGCGGCGACGCTGTTGCCGGAAGGCGTATCGTTGCGCGGTCCGATCTTGGCGCGGTGGAGCAGTTGCTCGTGATCGTGGCTGACGAAAAAGAAGCCGCCGTGCTCGCGGTCTTCGAATTGTTCGAGCAGAATTTCCGCGAGCGCGCGCGCCCACTCCAGGTCGGCCGTGCGAAATCCGGCCTGCATGAGTTCGAGCAGCGCGTCGAGCAGAAACGCATGGTCGTCAAGGTAACCGTTAAGGTGCGCAGTGCCGTCTTTATAGACGGCCAGCAGCCGTCCGCCGGGCGGCCGGTCTGCGCCCGCGGCCGCGCCGGGTATCCACAGCGTCGCGCGGATGAATTCGACGGCGCGGCGCGCGGAGGCGAGCCATGCGGGCTGCCCGAATACGCGGGCGGCGCGCACCATGCCCCTGATCATGAGCGCGTTCCAGCCTGTCAGAACCTTTTCGTCGCGCGCGGGCCGCACCCGCTGCTCGCGCCGCGCCAGCAACTTGCCGCGCGCCGAATCGAGCAGCGCCTGCGCCTGATCGGCGGGCATATTCAGTTGCCGCGCAACGGCGGCGAGCGGCTTTGCCACCTGGAGATGCCAGTGCCGGTCTTCGAAGTTCGGCGGCGCATCGAGACCGTAGTGGGGTTCGATTACCGCGTATTCTTCAGCGCTCACCGCCGCTTTGACCTCGTTCGGAGTCCAGACGTAAAACTTGCCCTCCTCATGTTCCGAATCCGCATCGAGCGTCGCATAGTAGCCGCCCGCCGGGGACTGCATTTCGCGCATCGCCCATGCCGCGGTGTCGGCCGCAACCCGTGCATACAATGGCTGGCGGTCGACCAGCCACAAGTCGCTGTAAAGACGCAACAGCGGCCCATTGTCGTAAAGCATTTTCTCGAAATGCGGAATCGTCCATTGCTGGTCGACGCTGTAGCGGCAAAAGCCGCCCCCGAGCTGGTCGTACAGGCCGCGCTCGGCCATCGCGGCGAGCGTCAGTTTCACCATGCCGAGCAGCTCGCCGTCGCCAAGCGCGACTGCGCGCCGCAGGCAGAATTCGAATTCGGCCGCATGCGGAAATTTCAATGCCTCGCTCAGGCCACCGTCGGTTTTGTCGAACTGGCGCTTGAGTTCATTGAGCGCGGAGTCGAGCACGGCGGGCGCCAGTTCGCCACCGGCCGCGGCGCCCGGTTGTGATTGCGCAAGGGCAGCGCGCAGTTGCATGCCGTCCCGCTCGATTTCCCCGCGGCGGTCGCGGTACGAAGCGGCGACCTGCGGCAGCACGTCGATGAATCCCGGCTTGTCGTAGCGCGCCGTCTTCGGAAAATACGTGCCGCCGAAAAACGGCGTCTGGTCCGGCAGCAGAAACATGGTCAGCGGCCAGCCGCCGCGGCGTGTGGTGAGCACCTGATGCGCGGTCTGGTAGATCTGATCGAGGTCGGGACGCTCCTCGCGGTCGACCTTGACGTTGATGAACAGCTTGTTCATCAACGCGGCCACTTCGCCGTCTGCGAACGATTCGTGCGCCATCACATGGCACCAGTGGCATGCCGAATAGCCGATCGACAGCAGGATGGGCTTATCCTGCTCGCGCGCGGCGTTCAGCGCCTCCTCACCCCATGGATACCAGTCGACCGGATTTTCTGCGTGCTGTTGTAGATAAGGACTTGTTTCCCGTGCCAGGCGATTGGTCATGAGAAGTGCGCGAGATAAAAAAATAGTATAGCACCCTGCCCGTGGCGGCACGGGTGCGCCGGGTCGCGAGTTTGCCGGCGCGGCGTGCCGGGTTGGGCGAAGACCGGCTGCCACGCTACACGCGGGTTGCAGGGTGCGGGCTGTGCGCGTCGCGATTCCCTGCTATTCTTGCGTTTGACCCGGGGCTGGACAGAGCATGACCTTCTACGGATTTATGGCGGTCGGTATCGGCGCCGCGCTTGGCGCGTGGTTGCGCTGGGGTTTCGGCATCGTGCTCAATCCGCTTTTTTCGAGCATCCTGCTCGGCACGCTGGCGGCAAATCTGGTGGGCGGCTATCTGATCGGCATGGCGGTCGAATATTTCGTGCATCACGACAGCGTGCCGCCGGAGCTGCGGCTCTTTGTTATCGTCGGCTTTCTCGGCGGGCTCACCACGTTTTCGTCGTTTTCCTCCGAAGCCGTCGAACTGCTGACCGATCGTGCAACGGGCTGGACGCTGATACTGATTGCAACGCATGTGCTCGGTTCACTGGCGATGACGTGGCTGGGCATGCTGACGGTGCGCTCGCTGCATTTTTAGGCGCAACGCGGCTAACCTCGCGCCGTGCGTGCCGGCGCTGCTGCTGCCCGTGCCCGCCGCTTATGCGCGAGTTGCGCGTTCCCGGTTGAACAGCGTGCGCGCGGCAGTGATGACGTCGCTCGCTGTAATACCGATCGCGCCCTGAGCGCCAGCGGCGAGTACGTCCCCGGCGGCGCCATGCAGATGCACGCCGGCGAGCAGGGCAAGTTTGGGGTCGGCCCGTTGCGCAAGCAGGGCGCCGATGATGCCGGTAAGCGCATCACCCATGCCGGC
>JAYWDM010000301.1:0-4990 GCA_043779885.1 Betaproteobacteria bacterium
TGCTGATCGACGAATTTTCTGGGGTTGCCGAGCGCGGCGGGAATTTCCCACAGCACCTTCACGGCGAGCGCGGCGTGCACCGCCAGCACTGGCACGTCCACCGCGAACCCGGCATCGCGCGCCGCCTGCGCGCCGGCCGCACCGCCTTGCGCCACGCAATCAGCCAGCAAAAACGCGCCGTTTGCCGCGCCCGCTGCGCGGGTCGGCTGCACCGCGGTTCCCGGCACGAAGCAGTGCTGCACGTCATCGTAGGCGAGCCGTCCGCCCGACTGCGAAAACAGATGCACCGCTGGGTCCCAGCCACCGGACACGCAAACCAGGTCGCACGCTATCGATTCGACCGCGCCGGCAATCGCGCCCGTTGCTGCATCGATAGCCGCGATGTCGGCTGCGACGACGCGCTTGCCGCCGCGTGCCGCGATGACTGCCTGTCCGCGCCGCACGTTCAGGCCGGGCTCGGCCGGCACGCCCGCGTGCATGCGCAGATCGACCAGCGCGGCAATTTCGATGCCGGCTTCCATCAGCACCCGTGCCGCTTCGTACGCGCTGTCGTTATTCGTGAAAATTACCGCGCGCGAACCCGGCCGCACCGCGAACTGCGCAACGTAGCGTTGCGCGGCGCTTGCCTGCATCACGCCGGGCACATCGTTGTTGGCGAACACCAACGTTCGTTCTGTGGCGCCCGTGGCGACGACGACGTGCCGGGCGCGGACTTTCCATAGCCGCTGGCGCGGCCCGTGCGCCGGAGGCACGGGCACATGGTCCGCTACCCGCTCGATGAGCGTCGCCAGATTGTGATCGTAATAGCCCGCCGCGGTGGTGCGCGTCAGCACGCGAACTTCAGGCATGGCCGCGAGCTGCGCCCGTGCAAGGCGCAGCCACTCGCCCGTCGCAGCACCGTCGATGCTGCCATGGCGAAAATTGAGCTGGCCGCCGATTTCAGATCGCTCTTCGACGAGCAACACGCGCGCACCCGCTCGTCCCGCGGCGAGGGCCGCAGCGACGCCGGCGGGCCCGCCTCCTGCGACCAGTACGTCGCAATGATCGAAGCGTTTTTCATAGCGGTCGGGGTCCGGCGCATCCGGCGTGCGGCCGAGGCCCGCTGCCTGGCGGATGAATTTCTCGTACCACATCCAGCCGCTGCGCGGCCACATGAAAGTCTTGTAATAGAAACCGGCGGGCAGGACTCTCGAAATCAGGTTAGACAGCGCACCCAGATCGAATTCGACGCCTGGCCAGCAATTGATGCTCGCGGCTTCGAGTCCAGCGTAGAGTTCGACCGTCGTTGCCGGCAGATTCGGCGCCACGCGCGCACCGCGCCCGACGCGCACCAGCGCATTCGGCTCCTCCGGGCCGGCGCTCACGATCCCGCGCGGACGGTGATACTTGAAGCTGCGCGCGATGAGCTGCACGCCATTCGCCAGCAGCGCGGACGCAAGCGTGTCGCCTGCGTGTCCCTGGTACGCGCGGCCGTTGAACGTGAAGTTGAGCGTCTGGCTGCGATCGATGTGACCGCCGAGCGGCAGCCTGAAGGTCTGTTCACTCATGTGTCGGCAGCGGGAGGCTCGCCCATTTTGTACACGCGCGTGACTTCGTGGGTGACACTGTCGCGCGCGACGTTGAACCAGCGCCGGCAACCATACGCATGAAACCAGCGCTCGAGCTGCAAGCCTTTTACATTCTTGCGAAAGTACAGATACTCGCCCCATTGCAGGTCGGTTACCGCCTGCGCAGCGGCAGGACGCGCAATGTGCGCCTCGCCGCCGGGCGTAAACTCGGCGTCGTTGCGCGGACCGCAATAAGGACAGGGGATCAGTAGCATCGTCAATGTGCCACGCCGGCAGCAGCAGCCTCGTCGATCAGCCGTCCGCTCGCGAATCGCTCAAGGCTGAAATTGCGGTTGAGCGCATGCGGTTCCCCATGCGCGAGCGTGTGCGCGAACACCCAGCCCGAACCTGGTGTCGCCTTGAAGCCGCCGGTGCCCCAGCCGCAGTTCACGTAGAGGTTCGACACCGGCGTCTTGCCGATGATGGGGCTCGCATCCGGCGCGCAGTCGACGATGCCCGCCCACTGGCGCATCATGCGCAGCCGGCTGAACACCGGAAAGAGTTCGAGCAGCGCGCGCAACTGTTCCTCGATCAGGTTGAAGCTGCCGCGCTGCGCGTAGGAAACGTAACCGTCGCGCGCGGCGCCGATCACGAGTTCACCCTTGTCCGACTGGCTCAGATACACGTGCACCAGCCCCGCCATCAGCACCGTATGAAAGATGGGCTTCACCGGTTCTGACACCAGCGCCTGCAGCGGATAGCTCTGGATCGGCAGCTTCACGCCCGCCATGGCCATCACCACGCTGCTGTGGCCGGCCGCCACCACGCCGACGCGCCCGCCTGCGATGCGGCCGAGCGTCGTCTCGACTCCAGTGACGCGACCACCCTCGCAAGTCAGGCCGGTGACCGTGCAGTTCTCGACGATATCGACGCCGAGCGCGCTCGCGGCACGCGCGTAACCCCACGCGACGGCGTCGTGGCGCGCATTGCCGCCGCGCCTTTGCACGATGCCGCCGAGCACCGGGTAGCGGCAGTTCGGATCAGCATTCAACAACGGCACCCAGCGCCTGACCTCGCGCGGGCTCAGGAGTTCGCAATCGATGCCGTTCAGGTGCATCGCCGACGCGCGCCGCTCCATTTCATTCAACTCATGGCGCGTGAAAGCGAGATTGACGACGCCGCGCTGGCTGAACATCGTATTGAAGTTCAGCTCCTCGCTGAGCCCTTCCCACAACTTGAGCGCGTGCTCGTACAGGTGCGCACTGTCGTCCCACATGTAGTTGGAGCGCACCACCGTGGTATTGCGGCCGGTGTTGCCCAGCCCGAGCGGGCCTTTTTCGAGCACCGCGACGTTGCGGATGCCGTGGCTTTTCGCGAGGTAATACGCAGTCGCGAGTCCATGCCCGCCACCGCCGACGATGACGACGTCGTAGGCTTTCTTCGGCTGCGCCGGGCGCCATGCGCGCGGCCAGCGGCGGTGGCCACTCAGTGAATTCTTCAGCAGACTGAACAGCGAATAACGCATATGAAATATTACTCGATCACCTTTTCGGCGCGCACGAGCTCGCCCGCCAACTGCGGCAGGCGCGCATTGTCGCCGTCGCTCCAGCGCTCCTCGAACACCACATTTTTGCCTTCGGCATAGCCGATTTCGCGCAACGATAGTTTCACCGCTGCGAGCCGTGTAGCGTATGCCTCGGCGGTAGCGGGACTGAGAAATTCCACGCGCCAGACCTTGCCCTGCTGTTGCGCGAACGAAGAGAAGGTTACTGCGAACACGCTTGCACCAAGCGCAACAATCAGTTTGCGGCGATTGCTCATTTCCTCCCCTTGCTGGTCACTCATTATGCCAACTCACTCCAGGGGCTGCGGGCTGGAGTTTTAGTAAAGTAGCCCGGAAGCAGCGCAGCGCATTCCGGGAACCCTTGCCCGAAATAATCTATCTCCCCCGGATTTCATTACATTCATCCGGGCTACGGGTGCTGTTCTGCTACATCAATTTGACGGCGGCGGGACCCTTGACCGGTACTTCCATCAGGTCTTCGCCGAATATCAGGTTGCCCTTGTACAAATCGGACATCTCGCGCAGCACGCGCTCGCGGACTCCGGGCTGGTCGATCTGCTCGGTCACGTGGCTTAGCACTACAGTCCTGACGTTGGCCTCGGCGCCGAGCCGCGCCAGTTCGAGATGCCCCATGCAGGACTGCGCGAATTCCTCGTTGAGCTCAGTGCCCGAGATGTAGTGGCACATGTGCAACAACACGTCGCAGTCCTGCGCGAGCCGCGTCATCGAGGCGCACGGCCCGCTGTCGCCGGAGTAGACGATCGAGCCTTCAGGCGTATCCAGGCGAAAGCCATAGGAGATGAGCTGCGGGCCGAAATGCGCAACACCGGCGGTCGTAACCTGCCACCCGTTGCCTTGCACCACATCGTTGGGTTTGAGTTCGCTGACCTCGGGCTGCGGCTTCTTGCGTTCGCCCTCGCCGCCGCGCGCCCAGTAAATCGCCACGCTGCACAGGTTTTCAGTGCGTGCGATCAAGTCCGGGCCGAACGCGCCTTCGCGCTCGAATAACGCGGCGGTCACCTGCCTGATCGGCGGCGGGCCGTAGACCTTGAGTTCAGGTATTTTGCCCGCACCCTGATCCCAGCGCGTCAGCAGGAGCCGCGGGTAGTCGCCCATGTGATCGTAGTGCAGATGGCTGCAGAAAAAATGCGTCACCCGCGTGGCGTCTATGCCCAGTTCGAGCAGGCGGTGATGCGCGCCGAATCCGTGATCGAACACGATCACGTCGTCGCCGATCTCGACGACGTAGCCGGAACACATGCGCTTCAACGACGGCGTCGGCGTGCCGGTACCCAGTAATCTCAGGCGCATACCCTGTCTCCCGGAAATCACCATGGCGGTCACTCCGCCTTCGCGCCCGAATCTTTGACCACTTTCGCCCACTTGGCCTGCTCCTTGACGACATAATCCTGGAATTCGCGGGGCGGCATGGTCGATATTTCAAGTCCGAGCGTATTAATGCGGTCGCGCACGTCCGGCAGATTGAGCACCCGCATCGTATCGTTGGCGACCTTGTTGATGACTTCGTCCGCAATGTTGCCGGGCCCGGCAATGCCTATCCAGGCGAGAACCTCATAGCCGCGCACGCCCGACTCATCGATGGTCGGCACGTCGGGCAATTGCGGCATGCGTTTCAACGAGGCCACGCCAAGGCCGCGCAACCGGCCGGCCTGAATCTGTGGAATCGCGAACGACGGTACCACGAACAGGAATTCGATCTGCCCGCCGACCACGTCGGTCTGCGCGTTGGCGACGATCTTGTAGGGTATGTGCACGGTTTTGATGCCGGTCATGGACTGAAACAACTCGCCCGACAGGTGCGTGGGACTGCCGTTGCCCGCCGAGCCGTAATTGAGCTGCCCGGGCCTGGCTTTGGCCA
>JAYWDM010000302.1:0-13548 GCA_043779885.1 Betaproteobacteria bacterium
ACAAGGTGAAACCACGCGCGCATCGGGCGCTGCCCGAAGTAGAGCAGGATCGCCAGCACCACGGCGGCCTTGCCCAGCGCAAGCGTTAACCCCGTCGCCAGATCGCCGGGCGCCCCCGCCAGCGCCGGAATCAGAATCAACAGCGGGACCACGGCAAGGTCCTGGAACAACAGCACGCCGATTACCTGCCGGCCGTGCAGCGTATTGAGTTCGAGTTTGTCGGCGAGCAACTTGCTGACGATCGCCGTCGATGACATTGCCACCGCGCCGCCGAGCACCACACCCGTGCGCCAGTCAAGGCCGGCGGCGACCGTGCACGCGACGATGCTGGCGAGCGTAAGCGCCACCTGCGACGCGCCAAGTCCGAAAACGATGCGGCGCATGGTCTTGAGTTTGCCCAGGCTGAATTCGAGGCCGATGCTGAACATCAGAAACACGACGCCGATTTCAGCCAGGTGGCGCGTGCCTTCCGTATCCGGAATCAAAGCCAGGCCATGCGGTCCGATGACGAGACCCACCAGCAGATAACCGAGCGTCGCCGGCAGCTTGAGCAGGCGAAACAGGATCACCACCAGCACCGCGGCGGCGAGCAGAATCAGTACCAGATGCAGCGAATTTTCCATCCGTATCCATCGATGTCTCGTCTCGAATAATGCCCTATCGCCGACGAATTGCAACCGCATCGCGGCATGCGGGCCGCACCGTCGCCGCAATGGATTTTGCTATACTGCACACGCCATGACCGCAGCCCGCATCAGCGCCCCGTCCCCCGTCGCCGCCAGCGCGCTTGATCTTGCGCGTGAAGTCCTTGAGATCGAGGCGGCGGCGATTATCGGCCTCATTCCCAGGCTTGATGAGCACTTCCAGCGCGCGGTCGACATAATTCTGAATTCACATGGGCGGGTGACGGTGAGCGGCATCGGCAAGTCCGGCCATATCGCGCGCAAAATCGCCTCAACGATGTCCAGCACCGGTACGCCGGCTTATTTTGTGCATCCGGCCGAAGCGAGTCACGGCGATCTAGGCATGATCACGCGCGAAGATGTTTTCGTCGCGCTGTCCAATTCGGGCGAAAGCGCGGAACTGCTCGCGATCGTGCCCCTGATCAAGCGCCAGGGCGCCAAGTTGATCGCACTCACCGGCAAGCCCGGGTCGAGTCTTGCACGGCAGGCCGATGCGCATCTCTACGCGGGCGCGGAAAAAGAGGCGTGCCCGCTCAATCTCGCGCCCACGGCCAGCACCACTGCCGCGCTGGCGCTCGGTGACGCGCTCGCGGTCGCCGTGATGCAGGCCAAAGGCATCAGCCGCGACCAGTTCGCCCGTTCGCACCCGGGAGGCGCGCTGGGCCGCCAATTGCTGACGCTGGTGCGCGACGTGATGGGCTCGGCTGACGATGCGCCGCGGGTCGCCGGCACCGCGATGCTGTCCGACGCAATTCTCGAAATGTCGCGCGGACGCATGGGCATCACGGCTATCCTCGACGCCAACCAGTGCGTGATCGGGATATTCACCGACGGCGACCTGCGCCGCACGCTGCAGAAAGGCGTCGACCTGCATACCACCCCGGTGGCGAGCGTGATGACGCGCAATCCGCGCACCATCGGGCCTGACAAGCTTGCCGCGGAAGCGGTGCAGATCATGGAACTGCACAAGGTCAATCAACTGCTGGTGGTCGATGCCGAACAGCATCTGGTCGGCGCGCTCAACACTCACGCTTTGTTTAAGGCGAAGGTTATCTAGGGTCGCGCGCGACGGTGCTCGCGATTCGCGCCGTGGAGCACGCGGATGCAAGACTTCAACTGTATGCAAGCCATCTACGCCAAGGCCAAACTCATCCGGCTCGCCATTTTCGATGTCGACGGCGTGCTCACCGACGGCTCGCTGTATCTGACCGACGCCGGCGAAGAAATCAAGGCCTTCAACAGTCTCGACGGGCACGGCCTGAAAATGCTGCGCGAAAGCGGCATCGAGCTCGCCATCATTACCGGCCGCGCGTCGCGCAGCGTTGCGCTGCGGGCAGGAAATCTTGGCATTGAGCTCGTGTTTCAGGGCGTGGCGGACAAAGCGCGGGCGTACGCCGAATTGATTACGGCACGCGCGCTCGACGCCGCGGCGACCGCCTACATGGGCGACGACGTGATCGATCTGCCCGTGCTGCGGCGCTGCGGTCTGGCGCTGAGCGTCCCGCATGCGCCGCTGATAGTCCGCCAGCATGCGCATTACGTGACGCAGGCCCAAGGCGGAAGAGGCGCGGTGCGTGAGGTCTGCGAACTGATCATGCACGCGCAGGGCACGCTTGCCCCTGCTCTTGAGGCCTTCCTGAAATGATGCGGCGCGTGGCAACCTTGTTTCCCGTCCTGCTGCTCGCGGCGGTGGCGGCGCTGACGGTGTGGCTGGACAGTCAGGTCCAGCCGCCCGAGCCCGCCGGCAACAGCAAGGCGCGGCATGATCCGGACTATATCGTGGATAATTTCACCGTTACGCGCATCGGACCCGACGGCGCCGTGGGCTATAGATTGAACGCCCGCCGGATGCTGCATTATCCGGACGATGACACGACGTTCCTTGAGGCGCCCAGGCTCGTGAATTATCGCGGCGCCAAGGTCACCGTGACCGTGACCTCGAAAACCGCGACCCTGTCGAGCAACGGCGAAAATGCCTATCTGAACGACGATGTGCGCCTCGTCCGTTCCGCCTATGGCAACCGCAGCGAACTGACGGTGCAGACCACCTGGCTGCATATCATCCCCGACAGCGGAATCGCGAAAACCGACAAGCCCGTGCGCATCCAGGACGCGACCACCCTGATCACGTCGAATGGCTTAGAATTCAACAATAACACGCATATCATGAAATTCCTTTCCAATGTCCGAGGCAGGTATGAAAAACCAAAGTAGGCGCGACGCCCGCCGGCAATGGCCCCGCATTGCGCTGCTCGCGATTTGTGTCCTTGCAGCGACGGCGGGGCGCGCCGAACGGTCCGACCGCGACAAGCCCGTCAACCTCGAAGCGGACCAGGTCACCGTCGATGACAACAAGCAGACCGCGACCTTTATCGGCAAGGTGGTATTGACGCAGGGCACGCTGGTGATCCGCGGCGACCGCATGGTCGTGCAGCAGGATGCCGACGGCTTCAAATACGGCGTCGCCTACGGCAATCTCGCGAGCTTCCGGCAAAAGCGCGAAGGCTATGACGAATACATCGACGGTTATGCCGAGCGCATCGAATACGACAGCAAAGCCGAAAAGCTGCAGATGTTCAACCGCGCCTACCTGAAAAAGGCCAATGACGACGTGCGCGGCAATTACATCTCCTACGAAATAGCCACCGAATTTTTTCGCGTCCTCGGCGGCGGCAAACAGGCGGCCACCGCCGCCAATCCGGAAGGCCGCGTACGCGCGGTGATCCAGCCCAAATCCAGGGACAAGCCCGCCGCCGCGCCGCCGGTGTCGCTGCAACCCGCGACCGAAGTGGCAACTCCGCGGGAAATTCCGCCAGGCGCGCCGCGTTGAGCGCGGCCATGGTGCGCCGGCCGCAATTGCGGCGCACGCGGCTTTAGACTTGCATCATGAGCGAACTGCGCGCGGAACAACTCAAGAAACGCTACAAATCCCGGGTGGTGGTCAAGGACGTCTCGCTCGAGGTGCGCAGCGGCGAGGTGATCGGCCTGCTGGGCCCCAACGGGGCAGGCAAAACGACCTGCTTTTACATGATGGTCGGGCTGGTGCCGCTCGACGGCGGCGAAATTTACCTTGACGACAAGCGCCTCACCCACATGCCGATACACCGGCGCGCCAGGCTCGGGCTTTCCTACCTGCCGCAGGAGGCCTCTATTTTCCGCCGGCTGACGGTGGCCGAGAATGTGCGCGCGGTGCTCGAACTGCAAAGCGACGACACCGCTAAAATTGCGGCCAGGCTCGACCAGTTGTTGCAGGACCTGCATGTCGACCACCTGCGGGACAATCCCGCGATCAGCTTGTCCGGCGGCGAGCGGCGCCGGGTCGAAATCGCGCGCGCGCTGGCCACGGAACCCCGCTTTATCCTGCTTGATGAACCGTTTGCCGGAGTTGATCCCATCGCGGTGCTCGACATTCAGAAAATCATCCGCTTTTTGAAGGAACGCGATATCGGCGTGCTGATAACCGATCATAATGTGCGCGAGACGCTGGGTATTTGCGACCGCGCGTACATCATCAATGACGGGAGTGTTCTGGCGTACGGAAAACCCGACGAAATCGTTTATAATGACAGCGTGAGAAAGGTTTACCTCGGCGAGCATTTCCGCCTGTAAGCGAGACCGCGTTGGCGGCGACCGCCCAGCCGCCGGCACGCCGCACTTACCTCCCTGCCAATCTCCTTTCGGGACCATGAAGCATTCGCTACAGCTAAGGCTATCCCAGCACTTAACGCTTACGCCGCAACTGCAGCAGTCCATCCGGCTGTTGCAGCTGTCGACGCTGGAGCTGAATCAGGAAATCGAGAAATTCCTGCAGGACAACCCGTTGCTCGAGCGCGACGAAGGCATGCGCGAAGAAACGCCCGCGGCCCAGCAACCCGGCGGCAGCGAGGCGGGTACGGACAACGCGCCGGCCAGCAGCGCGGACACCGCCGCGAATGCCGCCGATGGGGACGGCAGCGCAGACGTCGCGGGGTTCGACGAAGACTTCAGCCACGGCGGAACGCGCGACGATAACGATGAAGCGGAGTATCCCCAGGTCGCGGCTGAAACGCAGTCGCTGCGCGAGCATTTGATTGCGCAATTGTCGTTGAGCCAGATCTCGGAGCACGACCAGAGACTCGTCACGCTGCTCATCGATTCACTCGACGATGACGGTTACCTGCACCAGGATCTCGATGAACTCATCGCGCTCCTGCCGCCGGAACTGGACATTGAAATCGACGACCTGCACGTCGCATTGCGGCATCTGCAGAACCTCGATCCGCCGGGCATCGGCGCGCGCACGCTTGGCGAGTGCCTGAAGCTGCAGCTCGAAGCGCTGCCCGCCGCGACCGCGCACCGCGCGCAGGCGCTGGAAATCGTCAATAACCACCTTGATTTGCTCGCCGCGCGCGACTTCGTCAAGTTGAAGAAACTCCTGCACTGCGAGGACGCCGCCCTGCGCGGAATCAAGAACCTGATCACCGGGCTTAACCCGCGCCCGGGCGCCAGCTATTCGTCCGGCGATACGCGCTACATCGTGCCGGACGTGACCGTGAAGAAAATCAAGGGCGTGTGGCTCGCCGCGCTCAATCCCGAAGCAATGCCGCGGTTGCGCATCAATCGCCTGTATGCCGATATCCTGCAGCGCAATCGCAGCGCGGGGCATCAGCAACTCGCGACTCACCTGCAGGAAGCGCGCTGGCTCATCAAGAACGTGCAGCAGCGTTTCGACACCATTCTGCGCGTCTCGCAAGCCATAGTCGATCGCCAGCGCCACTTCTTCGAGCATGGCGAAGTCGCGATGCGGCCGCTGGTGCTGCGCGAAATCGCCGAAACGCTCGAATTGCACGAATCGACCATCTCCCGCGTGACAACCCAGAAATTCATGTTTACGCCGCGCGGCATTTTCGAACTCAAGTATTTTTTTGGCAGCCACGTCACCACGGAGACGGGCGGCTCGGCTTCGAGCACGGCGATTCGCGCACTGATCAAGCAGCTGGTGGGCGCCGAAGACGGCAAAAAGCCATTGTCCGACAGCCAGATTTCCGAAGTTCTCGGCCAGCAGGGCATAGTCGTCGCCCGCCGCACCGTCGCGAAATACCGCGAATCGATGCAGATACTGCCGGTCAATCTGCGCAAGGCCCTCTGATGTCAAGATGCGCAGCGGGACAGCCGTTAACGTGTAACAGCCTCATTTAACCAAGGACCCATTCATGAACCTTCACCTCAGCGGCCATCATGTCGATGTCACCCCGGCGATACGTGATTACGTTACCAGCAAATTCACCCGGATCACGCGCCATTTCGATCACGTGCTCGACGTGAATGTCATCCTGTCGGTGGAAAAACTCATCCAGAAAATCGAAGCCAACGTGCACCTGAGCGGCAAGCAGATTTTCGTCGAATGCCATGATGCCGACATGTATGCCGCCATCGATGCGCTGGTCGACAAGCTCGACCGCCAGATCATCAAACACAAGGAAAAGAACTTCGAACACCGGGGCGGCCGCGAGGCCGGTCGCGATATCGCCGATGACACCAGCCCCAACTGACATCATGCTCCGCGGGCGCCATCACCGCACACTGGCGGCGCGCACGCAATTCCGGCTGCCGGACCTGATATGAGCCTAATCGCCAAACTTCTCTCCCCGCAAAACGTGGTGCTCGACCTCGACGTGAGCAGCAAGAAGCGCGTTTTCGAGCACGCCGGTCTCTTGTTCGAGAACAACCACAACGTCGCCCGCAGCCAGGTCTTCGACAGCCTCTTTGCGCGCGAGAAACTCGGCTCCACCGGACTGGGCCAGGGCATCGCGATTCCGCACGGCCGCATCAAGGGTCTGAAAGAAGCCACCGGCGCCATGATCCGGATGCGCGAACCGATCGTGTTCGACGCGCCCGACGGCCTGCCGGTCAGCCTGATATTCGTGTTACTGGTGCCCGAGCGGGCAACCGATCTGCACCTGCAGATTTTGAGCGAACTGGCGCAGATGTTCAGCGACAATGTATTTCGCGACCAATTGCTGAATGCCGCCTCCGCGGAAGCAATGCACAGCCTCATCGCCGAATGGCAACCGCATGCCGCAAGTCAGCGTAACGCAGCTGTTTGAGGATAACCGCGAAAAACTGCGCCTGGCCTGGGTCGCGGGGCGCGACGGCGGCATCAAGACGCTCGACAGCGGCAAGCTCACGGATTCGAAGGGCGGCCTGATCGGCCACCTCAACTTCATCCATCCCAACTGGATCCAGTTGCTCGCGCGCCTGGAAATCGACCATCTCAACGCCCTCGACACCGTCACACGCCAGCAAACGCTGCACCGGCTGGCAACCTCGGACTTGGCGTGCCTCATCGTCGCCGGCGGCGAGCGCGTGCCCGACCACCTGAGCACACTCGCCGACACCATACACGTCGCGCTGTTTTCCTCGTCGCTCGACAGCGTCGAACTCATGTGGATGCTGCGGCCCTACCTCGCGCGCGCGCTCGCCGAATCCACCACGATGCACGGCGTATTCCTCGACGTGCTGGGCATGGGCGTCATGATAACGGGCAACAGCGGGGTCGGGAAAAGCGAGCTCGCGCTCGAGCTGGTCAGCCGCGGCAGCGGGCTGATTGCCGACGATGTCGTCGAACTGTACCGCATCGCGCCGGAAACGCTCGAAGGACGCTGTCCAGCGCTGCTGCGCGACTTTCTCGAAGTGCGCGGGCTGGGCGTGCTGAATGTCCGCACCATATTTGGCGAAGCGGCGCTGCGGCCGCGCAAAAATATCAGGCTGATCGTGCACCTGGAAAAGCCCGCCGGCGGCGACACCCAGTATGTCGAACGCCTGCCGCTCAAGCCCGGCGTGCAGGAGATCCTCGGCGTAAGCATCAGCACGGTCACGATTCCCGTGGCCGCCGGACGCAACCTCGCCGTGCTGGTCGAGGCGGCGGTGCGCAATCACGTGCTGCAAATGCGCGGCATCGACAGCACCCAGGAATTCATTGCGCGCCAGGCACGGGAACTCAACGGCCAACCGCTGAAAGTGCCAGGCGGGAACCCTTAGACGGCATGCAGCTCGTCATCATCACGGGACTGTCGGGATCGGGCAAAAGCGTTGCCTTGAAAGCGCTGGAAGACGGCGCGCACTACACCGCCGACAACCTGCCGGCCAAGCTGCTGCCGGAAATGGTCGATTTTCTGCAAGGCGCCGGCTATACGCGCGTGGCAGTGAGCATAGACGCGCGCAGCGGAGATACGCTCAATGAGTTGCCGCGGCAGGTCAGGGATCTCGAGACGCGCGGAGTCAACGTGCGCGTGCTGTTCCTCGACGCCAAGACCGAAACACTCCTCAAGCGATTCTCCGAAACCCGTCGCCGCCATCCGTTGAGCGGCGACGGGGACCTCACCGTCGCCGAGAGCATCGCGCGCGAACGCGAGTTGCTGGCGGAAATCGGCGGCTTGTCGCATCACATCGATACCAGTGATCTGAATCCGAACGCGCTGCGCGCGTGGATCAAGGACTTTGCCGAATTCGATCAAACCGGCATGATGCTGCTGTTCCAGTCGTTCGGCTTCAAGCACGGCATTCCGCTCGATGCCGACCTGGTGTTCGACGTGCGCTGCCTGCCCAATCCGTTTTACGATCCGGACCTGCGTCCGCTCACCGGCAAAGACCGCGCAGTCGTCGAATTCCTGGAATCCGACGCCAATGTGAAGCGCATGTACGACGACATACGCAGCTTCGTCGAAAACTGGCTGCCGTGCTTCGTTGCCGACAACCGCAGCTACCTTACGGTCGCCATCGGCTGTACGGGCGGCCATCACCGGTCGGTGTATTTCGCCGAAACGCTGGCGCGCCACTTCCGGCAGGGCCGCCGCGTGCTGGTCCGGCACCGCGAATTGTCGGCATGACCGCGGGCGCCGCATCCGTTGACGCCGGGCCGCAGCGGGCCCACATTTTTCCGCTCAACACGGTCTTGTTTCCGGGCGGCGTGCTGCCGCTCAAAATCTTCGAGCAGCGCTACCTTGAAATGACCAAAGTCTGCATCAGCGAAAACCGCGCCTTTGGCGTGTGCCTGATCAAGGAAGGCCGCGAAACCGGCACTCCCGCGGTACCACAGGACATAGGCTGTCTCGCCAGCATCGCGGAGTGGGACATGCCGCAACTCGGCGTGTTTCATCTGCAGGTCAAAGGCACGCAGCGTTTTCGGATTGCGCACTCCGAAGTCGAGAAGAACGGCTTGATTTCCGCCACCATCGAGTGCATACCCGACGAAGCCGAGACTGCGCCGCGGGAGCCCCTGTGCGGCGAAGTTCTGAAAGCCATCATCGAGAAGGTTGGCGCCGCGCATTTCCCCGCGCCGCACCGCTTCGACGACGCCGCGTGGATCGGCTATCGTTTGAGCGAAGTGTTGCCTCTGAGCCTCGATACCAAACAGCAGTTGCTGCGCATGACGGACCCGCACGCGCGACTGTCGCAATTGGGCCGGCTATTGTCCGAACAGGGACTGCGAAGCTGAGCGTCAGTGACCGCATTGAACACGCAGGCGTTGCGGCCGTCAGTCCGTGGCGCCGGTCTCGCCAAAATAGCCGGGAAATTCTCCCGCGTAGCATGGCGGCGAACTGTAGCTGCCCGCAGGCCCGGCGCGCTGCCGGGGCAGGCCGCGCTCCTCGCACAGGCGCCGTGCGCGTTCACCACACTCCCCGGCGCTGATGCGCGCGAGGCCACCGTTCGTGACCGCGTGTATGCCCGCCTCGGTCACCACAAAATCCATCGCGATGTCATGCGGCTGCGGATAAATCGTCGCGAGCCGCGCGAATTCGAAGCTGACCCCGATCGCGAGCGGCTGCGGCGATGTCGCCGCCAGCGTGCGGTCGAAATAACCGCCGCCATAACCCAGGCGGTAGCCCTGCGCGTCAAATCCGTTCATCGGCACGATGGCGGCATCCGGCACCGTAAGCGGCGTGCCGTCCGGGACCGGGATGCCATAGACACCTGCCGTCAGCGGCGCTCCCGGCCACCACGCGCGGAATTGCAGCGGCGCCGCCTTCGCGATGACCACCGGCAAGGCGGCGACGGCGCCGCGGCCGCGAAAATGCCTGATCGCAAATCGCGCGTCGAACTCGCCTTGAAAGGGCCAGCAAAAGCCGACCGTCATGCCGGCAAGCAACGCGAAACCCGTTTCGATATGCGCGCTGATCGCAACGTTCATCTCGCGACGCCGCGCAGTGTCGAGCGCGACCCGCTGCGCGATCAACTCCGCGCGCGTTTGCCGGCGCCAACTTTTGATCTCGAGCCAGGTCTCATTCATACAGGTTCGTCCGCGCTATTTCTGGCAGCCGCGCCGCGGCAGTCTTATACTGAGCGTCATGATGTCGATTAAGTTCAAAGCTTACACCGCGCTGAGTGCGTTGTGCATGACGCTCGCGTGCGCAGCGCCAGCGCGGGCGGCGGAGGCATCGCCGGAAATCGAGATTCCCGCCTGGTTCAAGAACTCCTTTCTCGACCTGCGCGACGATCTCAGGGAAGCGGGCGCGGCGAAAAAGCGGGTGATGGTTTACTTCGGCCAAAACGGCTGCCCGTACTGCAAGCGCCTGATGGAAGTCAACTTCAAACAGCCCGGCATAGTCGCGAAGACGCGGCGGCACTTCGACGCCATCGATATCAACATATTCGGCAGCCGCGAAGTTGTCTGGCTCGACGGCAAACCGCGCAGCGAAAAAGATTTCGCCGCGCTGCTCAAGGTGCAATTCACGCCGACGCTGCTGTTTCTCGACGAGCAAGGCGGCATCGCGCTGCGCGTCAACGGCTACTATCCGCCGGAGCGCCTCAATGTCGCGCTCGACTACGTGGCCGGACACCATGAGGGCAAAATGAGCTTCGCCGACTTTCAGGCCAGGCATTTGAACGAAGCCGCTGCAGCACCCCTGCGCGCCGAACCGTTTTTCCGCAAGCCGCCCTTTAACTTCGACCGCCGCAAACCGGCCGCGCGCCCGCTCGCCGTATTCTTCGAGCAGGCGAATTGCGCGGACTGCGATGAGATGCATGCAAGCGCACTCAAGGCGCCGCTTACGCGCGAGTTACTGTCGCGCTTCGACGTCTATCAACTGGACCTGAAAAGCGAAGCAGCGGTGATCGCGCCGGACGGGGCAAAGACCACGGCCGCCCAATGGGCGCGCGACCTCAAGGTGCTGTACGCGCCGAGCGTGGTATTTTTCGACGCCGCGGGCGCGGAGGCGTTTCGCGTCGAAGCCTATGTGCGCATGTTTCACCTGCAGTCCTCGCTCGACTACGTCGCCACCGGCGCCTACCGCAAGGAACCGAGTTTCCAGCGCTACATTCAGGCGCGCGCGGAGGCGATCCGCGGCAATGGCGGGCGCGTTGACCTGATGAAATAGCGCGCATACCGAGATTTTCGGAAATGGTTGATAAACCAGTTCCGCTCGACGTTCGGCCCCCTCGCGTGCGTCGATGCTGCGACGCAGGCTCTCCCCCTCGCGTGCGGGGGAAGGGCGAGGGATGGGGGCAGGAAATGTAAGTCGTTAACTTAACGCCCGGTATTCTCCGCCGCGATCGCAGCGAGTATGCGCCTGACGGGCGCGGGTATCGCCGCTCCCAGCGCATCGGCTACCGGCAGCCACATGACGCCAGGCGCCGCGGCACGCGGCGCAACCCGGGAGACGCGCAGTTTTTGCGGCGCGATGTCGAGCCTGAAATGCGTAAAACCGTGCACGACTGTCGGCATGACTTCATGTGCCGCCACTTCGGCGCCATAGCGTTGCGCGCACAGCGCCGCGACGTCGGCGTCCGCCGCCGCTTCGGGCAGACTCCACATGCCGCCCCAGATGCCGGATGGCGCGCGCTTTTCGAGCAGCACCTGCATTGCGTGCAGGAGCACGAGCATTCGCGTGTGCCGCTGCGGAAGCGGTTTGCGCGGGCGCGGCGCCGGAAACTCGCTGATCGCATTGCGCCGCAGCGCGACGCAATCCGCGGCAAGCGGGCACTGCGCGCAGCGCGGCCGCGTGCGCGTGCACACCGCCGCGCCAAGATCCATCAGCCCCTGCGTATACGCTTCGATGTTGCGCGATGGCAACTGGCGCTCCGTTTCCCGCCACAGTGCCGCCGCCACCTTCGCTTGCCCCGCGTAACCCGGGATGCCGAAACGGCGCGCAAACAACCGCTTCACATTGCCATCCAGGATCGCGTGGCGGGCGCCGAACGCGAATACGCAGATTGCGGCTGCCGTCGAACGGCCGATACCCGGCAATGCAAGCAGCATGTCGAAATCACGCGGAATACGGCCCGCGTGCTCCGCAACGACTATTTGCGCCGCACGGTGCAGGTTGCGCGCACGCGAGTAATAACCGAGCCCGCTCCACAGCGTCAGCACGTCGTCCTGCGCCGCGGCAGCCAGCGAGTCAATATCGGGAAAGCGCGTGCAAAAGCGCTGGTAATAGGGAATTACCGTCGCCACCTGCGTCTGTTGCAGCATGATTTCGGACAGCCAGACGCGATACGCGTCGCGCGTATTCTGCCACGGCAGATCGTGCCGTCCATGCCGCCCCTGCCAGCGCACAACTTTCGCTGCGAAATCACTCATTGCATAACGTTACCGGCGTTGATGCCAAGTGCGTAGCCCGGGAGGAGCGCAGCGCATCCCGGGGTCGGGTGTCCGCTTCAATCTATCCCCGGATTTCATTTTATTCATCCGGGCTACGCGCCCGCGCGGGCGCAGCGACCGAAACGGGCTTGCGCGCCACGTTAGCGCCCGAAAAGTCCTTTGAGCCTGTCCTGTATCTGGTCCTGCACTTTCGCCTTGATCTCTTCCTGCTTGCTTTCGATCACGGCTTTCGCGGCGCCGGCCGCGAGGTTGCTGAAATCTATTTTGTACTGCGGTGCGGCGAATGGTCCCGTCAGCTTCACCGGGACCGTCAATCCTTTCAACTCGGCAAGTTCGCGGCCGCCCTGCCCGGCCGCCGTCGCCACCACCGTCGCTTTCACCAGGTAATCCAGGTTTTCGTTGCCGATGTCGATATCGCCTTCGCCACCCAGGCGCAAGAGCGGCGACTTGCCCGCGAGGTCGCTGTTGTGCGCGACACCGTTCTTGATGCTGAAGCTCGCCGACAGCTCCGAGAAATCCGTTTTCTCGGTCTGGCTCGCGGCCTGCGACTTCTCGCCTTTGAGCGCGCCCAGCTTGGCTTTTGCCCCGCGGATCGAACCGGCGATATCCACACCTTTGATCGCGCCGTCGGTTAGCTTGATTGCCGCATTGCCGTGCAACGCTTTTTTGAGCGCCGACATCGTATTGCCCTGCCCGCTCACGTCGAGCGTGACGTTGCCCTTGCCTTCGAGCGACTCGAAATTAGCGGCATCCTTGAGCATCGGACCGACATTGATCCCGGTGAGATTCTGTTTTATCGTGATGATCGGTGTTGCTGCGGCCTGCACCGAAATGGCGCCGGCCAGCGAGCCTTGATAAAGATTCGCCGCCAGCGGGCTCACGTCGACGCGGCCATTGGCGGCCTTCACGTCGATGCGAACATTCGTCGCTTTGACGTTGGCGACCTTGAGCGCACCGATTTTAATGCTGCCGTTCGCGTTGAGGCCTTTCAACGCGGACAGATCGAACGGCTGCTCCGGCTGCTTCTGCTTCGGATCGGATTTGGGCAGGTAGCGGTCGGCATCGAGCTGGTCGATGTTGATATCGAACGTATAGAACGGCGGCGCGAATTTGCCCAGGCCCGCCTTGCCGCTGATATTGCTGTCGTCGAATTTGGTCGCAAACGTGAGGCTTGCGGTCTGTTTGGCGAGATCGACCGCTGCCGCGCCCGTAATCGTCGCGTCGATGGGGTTCTTCGGCAGCTTGGGATTGTTGACGTTCACCGTCGCGATCAGTTTCGCGAGTTCG
>JAYWDM010000303.1:0-4989 GCA_043779885.1 Betaproteobacteria bacterium
GGGTCGGCCAATTTTTTGAGCCGCGCGACCGCGATAATTGCAACGGTATTTTTTCTGACGAGCATGGGCCTGACGTGGTTTTATGCGCACAAGCGGGACGCCAAAGGCGTCATGGCAACCCAGCCGGCGACGCAAGCGCCGGTAACGGTGCCGGGGTCTGCGCCGGTTCCCGCGCCAACGGCCGACAAGCCCGCGGCGGATGCCGACTCAAAAGCGAAGGACATACCGAAATGATGAGACTGTCGTGAGGCGTCAGGCGTGAGGCGGGTGCGGTTGCTTTTGAATTTCCCCTCACTCCTTTGCTCTCACGGGTTTTTTGCGCCGACGTGGTGGAATTGGTAGACACGCCGTCTTGAGGGGGCGGTGGCGAAAGCCGTGAGAGTTCGAGTCTCTCCGTCGGCACCAAGTAGCGCGGGATGAATGGTTGAGCAGGATCAAGGGTGCGCGATCCCGGGTTGGACAAAATGCGGCAAAGGGAATCTCAGTCAATGACGCGAGACGAGTGGTACACAAACATCGCCGATTACACTATCGAATCCTGAACTCATAGCCCCTATCCCCATGCTCGAAAACTATTTCCCCATTCTGCTGTTCATTCTGGTCGGCGCCGCGGTCGGCATTGCGCCTGTCGTCATGGGTAGCGGCATCACCCGGCTGCTCGGCGTGCATCGTCCCGACAGCGAAAAGCTGTCGCCGTATGAGTGCGGGTTCGAGGCGTTTGAAGACGCGCGCATGAAATTCGACGTGCGTTACTACCTGGTGGCGATTTTGTTCATCCTGTTTGATCTGGAGATCGCATTCCTGTTTCCGTGGGCGATTGTGCTGCAGGAGATCGGCATGTTTGGATTTCTGGCGATGCTCGTGTTTCTTGCCATCCTCGTCGTGGGCTTTGTCTACGAGTGGAAGAAGGGGGCGCTCGAATGGGATTGACCGGCATGCGCCATGCCGCGGTTGCGGACCTGCCGGTGATGCGGGCAAGCGCGACGGAGCCTGCGGCGGGACTGCCGGCCGCGCCGACAACGGGTCGACGACGGCGCGGAAAATCGGGAGGCCGACATGGCTGACGGCGGCGTAATGGACAAGGGCTACGTGGTCACCGGTATCGATACGCTGATCAACTGGACGCGCACCGGCTCGCTGTGGCCCATGACGTTCGGGCTTGCCTGCTGCGCGATCGAAATGATGCACGCGGGGGCCTCGCGCTATGACCTCGACCGCTTCGGTATCGTGTTTCGCCCGAGCCCGCGCCAATCAGATGTCATGATAGTGGCCGGGACGCTATGCAATAAAATGGCCCCGGCGCTGCGCAAGGTTTACGACCAGATGGCGGAACCGCGGTGGGTCATTTCGATGGGCTCGTGCGCGAACGGTGGCGGCTATTATCACTATTCGTATTCCGTCGTGCGCGGCTGCGACCGCATAGTGCCGGTTGATATTTACGTGCCGGGGTGCCCGCCCACTGCCGAAGCGCTGCTCTACGGCATTATCCAGCTGCAAAACAAGATCAAGCGCACCAATACCATTGCCCGCTGATGACTTCGCGTAATCAAGCTCTGGTCGAGAGCATCCAGACTGCGCTCGGTGACAGGGTCGTCAGCGTGGCCGCTGCCCACGGGGAGATTACGCTCGTGGTCAGCGCGCGCGACCTGCTCGAGGCCATGTCGGCGTTGCGCGATCACGCTGAACTGCGTTTCGAGCAGTTGATGGATTTGTGCGGCGTTGATTACTCGGCGTTCGGCACCGCTGCCGGCGAAGCAGCCGCCGTCGACCGTTTTGATGACGCGGCGCCGTCGGGCGCAGGCGTGGCATCCGTCGCCGGGGTCACATCCCCTGAAGGGGCGCGTCGGAGGGCGGAAGAGGGGCCCCCCGGGGGATCTGACCCCGCAGACGCGCGAATGGCCGGAGTTGACGCGCCCATGGCCGGCTCCACGGTCGCATCCCCGCAAGCGGGGCCCCTGCTCCACGTTACGCCGGCCCCTGTTCCGCCCTCCGACGGCGCGCGTTTCGCCGTCGTCTACCACCTGCTGTCGCTTGCGAACAACTGGCGGCTGCGCGTGCGCACGTTTGCCGCGGCCGACGATTTTCCGGTCGTCGATTCGGTGACCGGCATATGGCCGTCAGCGAACTGGTTCGAGCGCGAGGCCTTCGATCTGTATGGCATCGTGTTCGACGGGCATCCCGACTTGCGGCGGATCCTGACCGACTATGGATTTATCGGCCACCCGTTCCGCAAGGATTTTCCGCTGTCGGGCAACGTCGAGATGCGTTACGACCCGGACCAGCAGCGCGTTATCTACCAGCCGGTGACCATCGAGCCGCGCGAGATAACGCCGCGCATCGTGCGCGAAGAGAACTACGCTGACAGCGAAGGCTTCCGCAAGGGGTAGGCGCTGCCATGAAAGATACCCAGCGTTTGCCAACGGGAATGCGGAATCCTTGCCCGGTCTTTTTGCCGGCGCCCGCCGTGACTTTCCCGGCTGAGCGGGTTACGCATGGCTGAAATTCGCAACTACACCATGAACTTTGGTCCTCAACACCCGGCGGCGCACGGCGTGCTGCGGCTGGTGCTCGAGCTCGACGGCGAGGTAATCGAGCGCGCCGATCCGCATATCGGTCTTCTGCACCGCGCGACCGAAAAACTCGCCGAACACCGGACTTTTATCCAGTCGCTTCCGTACATGGACCGGCTTGATTACTGCTCGATGATGGTGAACGAACATGCCTACGTGATGGCCATCGAGACGCTGCTGGGCATCCAGGTGCCCCTGCGCGCGCAGTACATCCGCGTCATGTTCGACGAGATCACGCGTATCCTGAATCACCTGATATGGATCGGCGCGCACGCGCTCGACGTCGGCGCGATGACCGTGTTCCTGTATGCTTTCCGCGAACGCGAAGACCTGGTGGATTGCTACGAGGCGGTGTCGGGAGCGCGCATGCATGCGGCCTATTACCGTCCGGGCGGAGTCTATCGTGATTTGCCCGACAGCATGCCGCAGTATGCCGCGTCGCGTATCCATAACGAGCGCGCGACCCGGGGACTGAACGAAAACCGCCAGGGTTCGCTGCTCGATTTTCTTGAGGACTTCACGCGCCGCTTTCCGACCTATGTCGACGAATATGAGACGCTGCTCACGGACAACCGCATCTGGAAGCAGCGTCTGGTCGGCATCGGCGTCGTGCCCCCGGAGCGCGCCAAGGCGCTCGGCTTCAGCGGTCCGATGCTGCGCGGGTCGGGCGTGGAATGGGACCTGCGCAAAAAGCAGCCGTACGAAGTCTATGATCGCCTGGATTTCGACATTCCGGTCGGCGTCAACGGCGATTGTTACGACCGCTATCTCGTGCGCGTCGAGGAAATGCGCCAGTCGAACAACATCGTCAGGCAATGCATAGCCTGGCTGCGCGCGAACCCCGGCCCGGTCATGGCGGACAGCCATAAAGTGGCGCCGCCGTCGCGGGTGGCGATGAAGCAGAACATGGAAGAACTCATCCATCATTTCAAACTTTTTACCGAAGGCATGCACGTGCCGCCGGGTGAAGTCTATGCCGCGGTGGAGCATCCGAAGGGCGAATTCGGCATCTACCTCGTGTCCGACGGGGCCAACAAACCGTACCGTCTCAAGATCCGTCCGCCGGGCTTCGTCCACCTGTCGGCGCTCGACGAGATGGTGCGCGGTCACATGATCGCCGACGTGGTGGCGATGATCGGGTCCCTCGATATTGTTTTCGGGGAAATAGACCGATGAGCGACCGATGAACGCGCCGATGCTGCTCTCTCCCGATGCGCTCGCCAGGATCGACAAGGCGATTGCCAAATATCCGGCCGACCAGAAGCAATCGGCGGTGATGGCGGCGCTCACCATTGCGCAGGACGAAAAACGCTGGCTGTCGACCGAGACCATGGATTTCATCGCGCAGTATCTGGAGATGCCGCCGATCGCCGTATATGAAGTCGCGAGTTTTTACACGATGTACGACTTGAAACCCGTCGGCAGGTGCAAACTCGCGATATGCACCAACCTGCCCTGCGCGCTGCAGGGCGCGAATCTCGCCGCGGCGCATCTGAAGCAGAAGCTGGGGATTGCATTCGGCGAAACCACCGCCGACGGCGCCTTTACCCTCAAGGAGGCTGAGTGCATGGGCGCCTGCGGCGACGCGCCGGTGCTGCTCGTCAATAACAAGCGGATGGCGTGCGCAATGACGGCCGATAAAATTGACCAGCTGATCGAGGAGTTCAGGTAATGGGCCTGCCTGTCCCGCCGTTCGCCGCTGATTTGTTCGGCCCCGATGCCGTCATAATGAAAGGCATCAATGGGGCCAACTGGCGCCTGCAGGATTACGTGGCGCGCGGTGGCTATGCCGCGCTCAGGAAAATAATCGCCGGGAAAATCCCGCCCGAGCAGGTGGTGGCCGAAGTCAAGAAGTCGGCACTGCGCGGTCGCGGCGGGGCCGGATTTCCGACCGGACTGAAATGGAGCTTCATGCCGCGCCAGTTCCCGGGTGCCAAGTACCTCGTGTGCAACTCGGACGAGGGCGAGCCGGGCACGTTCAAAGACCGCGACATCATGCGCTACAACCCGCACAGCATGATCGAAGGCATGGCAATCGCGGGATACGCGACGGGCACGGCGGTCGGCTATAACTACATCCACGGCGAAATATGGGACGTGTTCGAGCGCATGGAAGAGGCGCTCGACGAGGCGCGCGCGGCCGACTATCTCGGCGACAGGATACTGGGGTCCGATTTCCGCTTCCAGCTCTACAACCACCATGGCTGGGGCGCTTACATATGCGGCGAGGAGACGGCGCTGCTCGAATCGCTTGAAGGCAAGAAGGGGCAGCCGCGTTTCAAGCCGCCGTTTCCGGCGAGCTATGGCTTGTACGGCAAGCCGACGACCATCAACAACACCGAGACTTTTGCGACCGTGCCGTGGATCATCAACAACGGCGCCGACGCTTTTCTCGCGCTCGGCAAACCGAACAACGGCG
>JAYWDM010000304.1:0-13547 GCA_043779885.1 Betaproteobacteria bacterium
GTCACGTTTCGCGAAGAGGAGGTTTCAGCCGGGCACCCGTTGTTGCGTGCAATCGCCGATTTGCCGGCCGATCACTTGAGCCGGATCCGGTTGCGCGGCCTGTCGGCGGGCGGGGTGGAACGGCTGGCGACAGCGCACGGACGGACCATACCCAACCTGTATGCGATGACGGATGGCAATCCATTCCTTGCGACGGAGCTGCTGCGCGGTCCTGAAGACGACATCGCGGCCTCGCTGCGGGACACGATGCTCGCGCGGCTGCAGCGGTTGTCGCCTGCGGCGCGCGAACTCGCCGAACTGGTTTCAGTGATCCCTGACCGGGCGGAACGCGGATTGCTGGACCGGACTTTTCCGGCAAACACGGGGCCTCTGCAGGAGTGTGTCGAGCGGCGTGCACTGATCGTCGAGCACGGGCATGCGCGCTACCGGCACGAGCTGGCGCGCCGGGTAGTCGAGGAGTCTCTACCGGAAAGCAGGCGCCGCGCTCTTCATGCGCGGGTGCTCGAGGCGCTGGCGGGACAGGCGGCCGACGCGAAGGCACTCTCACGCATGGAGCATCATGCCGATGCTGCGGGCGATGCGGTCAGCGTGCTGCGATACGCGCCGCTTGCCGGCGATGAGGCCGGGCGGCGCAGCGCGCACCGGCAGGGAGCCGCATTCTATCGGACGGCGCTGCGCTACGCCGATGGCGTCAGCCCGCGCGACCGGGCGGTGCTCCTGAAGAAGCTCGCATCGGAATCCGAGTTGTCGGGGCGCGGCGATGAGGCGCTCGAAGCGAATGCGCGTGCATTCGAGCTCTGGCGCGAGGAGAAGGATACGCTCGCGCAAGGAGCCAACCGGCGAGCGCGCTTCGGGATGCTGCTTCTTACCGTATTTCGACGCGGCGAAGCCGATTTCATGGAGTTGCCGGAAGCGGCGGTGCGCCTGCTCGAATCGCATGGCGCTTCCGGCGAACTCGCCAAGGCGCAGATGGATCTTGCTTATGTCCTGACCATGAATGGTCGTCTCGATGAAGCGCAGACCTGGCACGGTCGCGCCGTCGCAACGGCCGAGGCGGCCCAGGATCACGCCGCGCTGAGCTATGTTCTGCTGCAAGGCGAGTTGCGCAAGCACGCATTCTTCGGTGAGCCCAATCTGGAGCCCGCCGAACGCGCTCTCGATCTGGCGCTACAGCACGGCGACGACCAGCGTGCCGGGCTCGCTTACTTCGTTCTCTCCGCGTTCGCTTTGAACGGCGGGCGGCTCGCTACCGCGGAGCGCGTCATTGCCGCGGGGCTGCGATTTGCCGAGGAGCGTGACCTTGACGGCCGAAAGCCGCCGCTACTTGGGCTGCGGGCACGCACGAGGCTCGCGCAAGGTGACTGGGAAACCGCGGAAGCCATCGCAATTGAACTCCTTTCTAAGACCGACCTGCCCGGGGTCGCCGAGTTCAATGCGTGCCTGGTGCTGGGGACCAGCTGTGCGCAGCGAGGAGATCCTCGCGGCATTGCGTACCTGCAGCGTGCACTCAAGCTTGCGACGGACAAGAGCGTTACACGAACTACAAAAATTCTCGCGCTCGTTCGCGTTGCCGAGTGGTATTGGCTCGAGAACGACTCGGCGAACGCGCTCGACTTCGCACAACGCGCAGACTACGAGTCGACGTTCATGCGGGGGCATCCATGGCTCCGTGGTCAGGCGGCGTTCTGGCAGTGGCGGATCAGCGGGGAGGCTTCCAACGCGGACTCGCTCGCGCCGCCGTACTCCATGCAGTTGAGCGGCGACTGGAGCCGCGCCGCAGCCGCCTGGACGGAACTCGGCTGCCCCTATGAGCGTGCAATGGCGCTCATCGATGGTGATGCCGCTGCAAGGCGGGAGGCCTTCTCGATTCTGGACCGACTCGGCGCGACGGCGGCGATCAATCGCTGCCGCGAAATGCTGGCCGGGCGCGGCGTCACGCGCATTCCGCGCGGACCGCGACCGAGCACGCGCGCCAATCCCCTGGGGCTCACCGGCCGCGAGATAGAGGTTCTTGGACTACTCGCTAAAGGCCTGCAGAACGCCGAGATCAGCGGGCGCCTCAATCGCGCGGAGAAAACTGTGGCACATCACGTTTCCGCCATACTCGCTAAGCTGGGCGCAGGCACCCGCCAGGAGGCCGTCCACATCGCCCGCACGAAGGGGCTGCTCGACCCCGCGCGTTGAATACGTATCGAGGATGCAGGACTGGGGCGCCAAGATAGGTCGCGCGGCAGCCCAATATGGGTATTTGCCCCTGTCCCGTGGACTCGCAGGTTTGGTAGTCTGACTTTCAGTAACTTCAAGAGGCCGCAATGCGAACTTGCCGACAGATGACTGCGATAGTTGGTCTGCTGTTTGCGGCGGCGGATGTGCACGCCCAGCAGAAGTACCCGAGCAAGCCAATCCGGTTAATTGTGCCCTACGCCACCGGCGGCGGCGCCGACATTTTTGCGCGCAGTTTGTCGCAGAAGCTCACCGAATCGTTTGCGGCGCCGGTAGTACTAGACAATCGTACCGGCGCGGGTGGCACGATCGGCACCGAAATCGCAGTGCGGGCGGATCCCGACGGCCACACCATGGTCCTAGTGTCGGCGGGCTACGCGGCAAACGCGGCGCTCTACAAACTGCCCTACGACGCGATGAACGATGTTGCGCCGATCGCGCTGATCGGCGAAACCGGCCTGGTGGTGACGATCCATCCGTCGGTTCGCATCAATAACATCCGGGAACTGATTGCGTATGACAAGGCGAGTCCCGGCAAACTTAGCGATGGTTCCAGCGACAATGGTGGTACCACCCATCTGGCTACCGAACTCTTCAATCAGATGGCCGGCACGAAGATGGCACACGTGCCGTACAAAGGCACGGGCGCCGCACTGAACGATCTGCTCGGCATTGCGGTTACTACCGCCAAGCGCTCCAATGCGGTGCCCGATATCCCGACCGTGGATGAAACCGTCCCGGGTTATGAAGCCGTGCAGTGGTTCGCCATCTTGGGTCCGAAGGCGTTGTCCAAGAATATCGTTTCGCGTTGGAACAGGGAGATCAACCGCATCCTGCAACTGCCTGACGTGAAAGAGTGTATGGCGGGAGAAGGGTTAGAGCCCGCGGGAGGCACGCCGGATCGTTTTCGCGAAGTGCTTGAGCGCGACATCGCGAAGTGGCAGAACGTAGTCAAGGTCGCGGGCATCCAAACGGGACACTGATTTTTCCGGCGCTTCCGGCGGTGCGCGTGATAACGCCGATAATGCGCAGATACGCGAAGGCCAAGTCTAGATTCATGACAATGGGTGTTGCGGTGCGCGCCCGTTTCTTCGCTTCCTGTGGTTGCGCACAGCCTTGCCCGCGATCGTTACGATGCAAGACCCCGGTCGCGCGCGTCGCGGGCCGCGACCAGGCACGCGCCAGTCCCCTTGGTTGGACGAGCCTGCGAGTTGACGGAGTAAGACATGTGGTATTACCATTGTCTTACCATGAGCAAAGTCACCAGCAAATACCAGGTCTCCATTCCCAAAACCCTTGCCGAAAAGATCGGCATCCGGGTCGGCGATGATCTTCAATGGGAAGAGGCTGCGGGTACGTTGCGGGCACGCGCGGCCACGCTGCCCAAAGCGGGCTTTCCCGTGGCCGAGAGATTGCGTCTGTTCGACGCCGCCACGGCGCGCCAGGAAAAACGCGAGCGAGCGCACCGGTTGCCGCGAGGCCAGAGGCGCGGCTGGACACGCGAAGACCTCTACCGGCGATGACCGCGCTCGTCGACACCAATGTTCTGGTTTACCGCTTCGACCCCAGGGATTCGGCGAAGCAGCGTGTCGCGCGTGACCTGCTGCGTGAGGGGATCGAGCGCGACACGCTACGCGTTGCGCACCAGGCGATCGTCGAATTCGTGCAGGCCGTCACCCGGCCGCTGGGCCGCGGCAAAGCAAGCCTCCTGGCACGGCCCGACGCGCTGCGCGAGGCCGAATTGCTGCTTGCGCAGTTCGAGGTCCTGTACCCGACAGACTCGATCGTGCGCGCTGCAATTCGCGCGGTCGCGACGTATCAACTGAGCTGGCTCGACGCGCACATGTGGGCCTATGCCGAGCACTACGGCCTGGAAGAAATTGTGTCGGAGGATTTTTCCGACGGGCAATTGATCGGGACCGTGCGCGTTCGCAATCCCTTCAACGCTCCGTGATTCGGTAGCTAGCGTGGCATTGCGATATCGCTTTTCGTGCGCTGCCCGCTTCCTTCAGACATTGCGCTGGCAGGTTCGCATCCTGTAGCTACGCGCAGGTCGGCGTTGTCCATCGCAACGATGACCATGCCGCCGGCGACCTCATAGAACGCACGAACCCGTTCCAGTAGCGCGTACGGGTCGCCGGCCTGTTCGGCTACAATGAATCGCTCCAGCGAAATACGGACGCAGCCGCTCCTGGTCAGGCCTTCGCGCGCGCCGATTTCGGCGAGCGGTCTGGCGGTCGAGTAAGTTGGAAGTGACCGCATTTCCCCACCAAAATAGGTCGCACGGCATCCCAATATGGTCGTTGTCCCGATGCCGTGGACCCCCAGGGTCGTTACCCTGACTCAAACAAAGAGCGAAGGGGAATCCAGATGAGCACATCGCATGCGCGCAACCCGGCCGACGCCCATCACCAAACAGCCGCCGCTGCATACAGGGACATTGGAACCGATACCCGTTCCAGGCGCTGGCGCTGCGTCGACGCCGTGCAGGTTGTCGTGGCTCTCGCGACTGCGGCCGTGCTCTTCGCTCCGAGCAACGCGGCTGCGCAGGCGTGCCCGCCGAACGTGATAGCGGATCCCGTCACTATTACCGGCACAGTAACGAATTCGGGCTTATGCAACATCAACGCGGGCGGCCTGGTAACAATTGACCCGCCCGGCTCGTTCCTCAACGGGCCCGCCGGGATTCTGAATATCAACAACGATCCCCCCACAATTTTGACCAATAACAACATCCTGTCCAACCTGGGAACGCTGAACAATGCATCCGTCCTGTTCAACAACGGCAGCCTGTCGAATGAATCCGGCAGTGCGCTGCACAACACCGGCGCCCTGTCAAACACCGGCACCCTGTCGAACGCCGAAACGCTGAACAATTTCGGCGTCCTGACCAACTATGACAGCGCCACGATCTCGAACAACTTCGGCACCCTGAGTAACTTTGGCACACTCTCCAACGGGGGCAACCTGTCGAACGCCGCCACGCTGAATAACAATTTCGGCGCAACGCTCGATAACGGTTCCGGCGCAACGCTGACGAATAGCGGGGTGATCAACAACGTAGGCTCCATCACAAGCGGGGGTGCGATCAGCGGCTCAGGAACGCTGAACAACAGCGGCCAGCTTGCAGTCACCGATGGCGGAAGCGTCGCTATCACAAACTCCAGCAACCTGGTTTCGGGAACACTCACCGGCGGCGCCTGGACCGTGAATGCGGGCTTCGGCACAGCCACACTGAGCATAGGCAGTGGCAACATCGATACGCTCGCCGCCGGAACCAGCGTGTATATGGGCAGCCCGGGAGCGACTTTCACTCAGATCGCCGCACTCTCCACCAACGACGGGCAGTTGACCATATTCGACCGCAGCCTTGTCCTCCCGTCAAACTTCGTCAACAACGGTCAGCTCTCCACCGTTTCCACCAACGCCTTGATATCGGTGCAAGCGGGCCGAACTGCGACCAATAATGGAGTTATATATAATTCCGGTGTCGTCTCAAACCAGGGCACGCTGGACAACAACGGTGGCGTTGGTAACTTCTTCGACCTGTCGAACGCTGGTACTCTGAACAACAACGGCAGCCTGGACAACCTTGGCAGCCTCTCGAATACCAATATCCTGAATAACGCGGGCGTTTTGACGAACAACCTGCTCGGCGGCGGCTTGTTGAATTCAGGCACGTTGACGAATTCAGCGTTCATAGTCAACGAAGGCACGCTACTGAATTCCGGCACCTTCACCGTCACTCCAACAGGCTCGGTGAACAGCCTCAACAACACCGGCACCTACACCCAGACCGCGGGCCTGACCAGGATTAATGGCAGCCTGATGCAAAGCAGTTTCGACTGCCTGGGCGGAATGGTGAAGGGAGCCGCCAACATTCAGGCGGGTTCGATCAATTTCGCCGCTCCGTGCACGGTCTCGCCTGGGAATTCGCCCGGCACCCTGACGCTGACAGGCGACGTGGCTTTCAACGGGGAACTCGACATTGAAATCGCCAGCCTGACGAACTACGACATTCTCAACGTAGTCGGCGGGATTCATTTCGGCATCGGGTCAAAGGTCAAGTTCATTTTCGATGGTTACACTCCGCAGCAAGGCGACAAATTCACGTTTCTCGACGCGGATTTTTTCGACGGCTTTAACAATATCGCATTCGAGTTTGACGGCCTGGGATCGGGTTATGACTTCCAGTTGCAACCCGCAGGCAACTTCAATATTGAATTCCTTACCACGCGGGCGCCAGGTAGCGGTGGCGGCGGAGGCCCCGTTCCCGAACCCGGCACTCTGCTGTTGATGTCGCTGGGGCTGGGTTGGTTTGTGCGCGGACGAAACAGGAAAATGAACGCTCCGCGCAGCAGCGCCGTGCGATAGTCACCTCGCGCACGGCTGCGGGATTCGACAACAAGGGCGGCACGCAATGGCCGCCCTTTCTTTTGTCACGAATGAATTCGAGGGCGAATCACCATGGAAAAACCTGGCAGTGCGATCCTGAGTGTGTGCGGCGTTCTGATTACGGCGCTGTTGGCCATGCTCGTCTACCTCAACTGGAGTGCGCGCGCGACGCCTGACCTCTCGACACCGTACCATGCGGTGGCGCTTACCAATAACCAGGTGTATTTCGGCAAAGTGGACGGACTCGGCACCGGCTACGTGGTATTGCGCGACGTGTTCTACATCCAGAGTCGCGTCAATCCGGAAACCAAGGCGATGACGAACATTCTGGTCAAGCGCGGCGGCGAATGGCACGGACCGGACCGCATGATCGTCAACCGCGAACACATGCTGTTGATCGAGCCTGTAAGGGCGGATTCGCAGGTGGCGAAGCTGATCGAGGAGCAGAACAGGAATGCGCCTTAGCGCATAATCCGGCGCCATTTGGCAGGACGCAACCTGCGTTCGTGATTAAGAAACTTGTTCACCCAATTACCCATTACGGCTTCACGGCTGCGGCCCTTCAGCGCTGGCAGCGCGGACAGTAAAACGTCGAGCGCTGGCCGAGCACCAGCGCGCGGATCGTGGAGCGGCAGGTGAGGCAGGGTTCTCCGCCGCGGCCGTAAACAAAAAAGCGGTTCTGGAAGTAGCCGGCCTTGCCCTCCGGGTTGACATAGTCGCGCAGACTGGAGCCGCCTGCGTCGATCGCCTCGGCCAGCGTTTCCCTGATCTTGTCGACCAGCACGGCGTAACGCGCCAGCCCTATCCGGCGCGCCGGGAGCCGGGGGTTGATGCGCGCGCGAAACAGCGCTTCGCTGGCGTAAATGTTGCCCACGCCGGCGATCAGGTGACTGTCCATCAGTGCGTTCTTGATCGCGCCGCCGCGGGCACGAGTTTCACGATATAGCCACTCTGCGCTGAGCGCCGCGGTAAGCGGTTCGGGCCCTATGTCGCGCAACAGTTTGTGTTCGAGCGGGTCGCCCGCGTGCCACAACACCAGCCCGAAGCGGCGTGGATCGCGGAACCGCACGGTGTGTCCGCCGGCGAGCGCAAGATCAAAGTGGTCGTGTGTCTCCGGTGCGGTGCCCGCGGATACGATCCACAGGCGTCCGGACATTCCGAGGTGCACGATGAGCGTGCCGTCGCCCGCGCGAAACAACAGATATTTCGCGCGACGCTCGAGTTCATCGATGCGCCGTCCCGTGAGTATGCGCGCGAGATTGCGCGGCACCGGCTGGCGCAACGCGCGATTGCGCACGACGACGGCGGTAACCGTCGCTCCGCGCACGAGAGGCGCGAGGCCGCGCCGCGTCGTTTCGACCTCGGGCAGTTCCGGCATGACTATTTTGGCGCGATCGCGCCCGCGGGCGGCGCCAGCAGCCGTTTTGCGGCATCGGCAACGAACTGGTACTCGAACGCCTGGTCGTTGCGCGCCAGCACCAGTTGCGGTTCGCGCTGCAGCACGGCGACGGATACCTCGGCGCCGTTTTTGAGCTTCAGCTTGAACGTGGCCATTGGTTTGCGGTTGCTGGGCGCTTGCACGGCAAGCGCGGTCGCCAGCCGCCATTCGTCGACCCACCGGTTGATGTCGTCCTGGCTCGGGTCCGCGGCCGGCGGCGTGAGCTGCCACTTGCCGTCTTCCTGCACGAGCTTGAATTCGCCCGACTCAAAGGCGACCGGCGCTTCTTCGGGTGCGAACAATTGTCTGGCCACGAGTTGCAAGGCGTTTTTCGGCAGCGCCGCGCCGTAGCGCAATGCCAGCGGATAGATACCGTCCTGCGACAGCACGTATTGCTCGCGGCTCATCTCGTTCACCGCACCGAAAGCGAACACCTGTTGATTAATCGAAACCCGCGCGTTGGGTTCGTTCAATCCATAGCGCGCAAGACCCGTCGCGGGAAAGCGGTCTTTGCTGGTAGCGTCGAGTATTTCCAGCAGGCGCTGAACGTGAAAGCTGTCGGCGCGCGCGCTGACCGGCGCCGTAATTTTCCACTCGCCTGCCGTCCGCTCCAGCAGTAGTGGCGCACTGCCCGCGATCTCGATCCGGATGCTTTTGGCGTCCGTCGCCCTGGTTATCGACAGCTTGTGTCCGGACTCTTTCTTGTGCGGGATGAAGTAGGCGACGAGCGCGAGCGCGATCACGCCTGCAAGCAGCGTCAGGTTGAGTTTTGAGATGCCGGTCACGACTTGCGGCGCCGCCACCAGATCAGGACGCCGGTCGTCGCGAAAGCGAGCGGCAGAAAAATCAGGAACCCGAAGAGAATCAGGTACTGCGCGCCGCGCCCGAGTTCGAGTCCGCTGTCGAGCGACGGCCGCGGCTGGATCGCGATCAGCGTCTCGTCGCCGGCAAGCCAGTTGATCATGTTGACGCCAAGATCGAGGTTGCCGCCGTTGCCAAGAAAGGTATTGGCGAGAAAGCTGCCATTGCCGACGACGATGACGCGCTGAACGCGGTCGCTGACGTTGCGCTCCAGCGCAACCGCAATATTGACCGGGCCCGGCACGTCGCGCGCCTTGTCGAATGCAATAGTGCCGTCGAGCTTTCCCATCTCGACCCAGCCACGCGGTGCCACTTCGATCAGGCGTGTCGCGCGCCAGTCGCCGCCGTCGCTGGCGGCGATCTGACGCGCGAACGGGAAAATTGTATTAAGCCGAAAATTGTCGGTGATGGCGTGGCGGCCATAACTCGCCGCGATCGCCATGGTGGGCGAGGCATTGAACTTTGCCGCATCGGGGTCGACGACCGTCCCGGGTCCCAGTGTCAGGCCGAGGAGTTCCGCTACGGGCTGCAAACCGCGCAATGGCTCGGGGTCGATGAGCCATAAGAGGTTGCCGCCTTTCTGCACGAACTGTTTGATCTTCTGCGCCTCGGCAGGCTGCAGATCGACCTGCGGATTGGCGATCAGCAGCGTGCTGACATTGGCCGGGACTTCCTGCGCGAGGGCGAGATTCAGGCCGCCGGATTTGAAGCCCTTGGCCGCCAGCTGCTTGCCGAATTCGCCCAGGTCATGGTTGGCGGTTCCGCTTAAGCGGCGCTCGCCGTGGCCTTCGAGCGACATCACCAGGCGCTCGCCCGAGCGTGCCAGGCGCATCAGCAGGTTGACGAGCGATTGCTCGTTGTAATCGGTCAGGTGTTCGCTTTTCTGGTTGTAATCGACGACCGATTCGCCGTTGACGCGGATGCCGGCCGCCTGCGCAAGCTTGGGCTCTTCGCGGGGATCGACAAAATTCACGCTGATGTCGGGTTTGATGCGCTGGTACGGCGCCAGAAAGTCCTGCACCTGTTTGCGCGCGTCGCCACGCGCGTCCTGGCGCGTGGCGTAGACGGTCACCTTGACCGGCCCGCCGAGCTTGGCCAGTAAATCGCGCGTTTGCCGCGATATGGTGTTGCGGGCGTTCTGCGTCAAATCGTACTCGGTGCGGTATTCCCGCGCGACGAACGCGAGCAGCGCGGCGAGCGCGATCAGCAGCACGACGAAGACGCCGTTTTGCAACAGCAGTTGGGCGCGCAGTTTGGGCGTGACTTGCATGCGTGTTACCCGCGCAGCCGCACCGCGTCTAGACGGCGGATGGTCAGAACGAGAAAAACCACGAGCAGCAGCAACATGCAGACCACGTTGTAACTGTCGAGGACGCCTTTTGCAAACGATTCGAAATTCTTGAGCGGCGAGAGCACCTGCGCGAGTTCGGCGGGTAGCGCCAGGCCGCGGCCGCGCAAACCGTCGGCGGCGGTTTCGCCGGCAAGCAGCATGCCAAGGAGCAGCGCGAACCCGATCATCGCGGCAATCAGCGGTTGCGCCGTCAGGCACGACGCGTAAAGTGCGACTGCGGAGAAGCAGGCCGCGAGGAGTGCTACGCCCATGACCAGGCTCGCGAGCAAGCCGAAATCAAGGCGCCCGCCCAGCAGCAGCGCCACCGGCATCAGGGTCGTGAGGCCGACGATCAGCCACAGGAAAGCCACCAGGCCGACGAATTTGCCAAGCACGATTTCGGTCATCGACAATGGCGCCGACAGCAGCATGACCATGGTTTGATTGCGCCGTTCCTCCGCGATAAGCCGCATGGCCAGCAGCGGCACCGCGAACAGGAAGATGATAGCCATCGTCGCGAACACCGGCGCCGCCACCAGTTCCGTGATGCCCGGCGGGTTCGGCATCTGCACAAGTTGCGCCTGAACCTGCATGAAATCGTCGAGGCGTTTGAGAAAGCCGAACGCGAGCATGAGCTGGACAAAAGTGAGCACTACCCACGCGAGTGGGGACGCAAACAGCGCTTTGAGTTCCTTGCCGGCAATGGTGAAGATCATGGGTCCTCCTTGCGCGTCAGGTGCACGAATACGTCTTCAAGGCTCGTTTGCGCGGGTGTGAGCTGGTACAGGCCCCAGGCGAGTTCAACCGCGCGGCGCACGAGTTCGTCGGTCGGGTCGGCCGCATCGTCGAAGCTCACGCGAAACAGGTTGTCGCCCGCAGGCTCGGCGCGTGCGACGCCGCGCACCGCCGTGATGTCACCAATCGCCGGGGGTCGCCGCAATCCCAGCAGCATTGCGCGTCCGCCCTCAAACTGCTTGAGCGCGGCGATGGTGTCGTTAAATACCGTGGCGCCATGATGCAGTATCTGCACGCGGTCGCACACGCCTTCGACTTCCGGCAGAATGTGCGTCGACAGGATAACGCTGCGGTCGCGGCCGAGTTCGCGGATCAGGTTGCGGATTTCGCGGATCTGATTCGGGTCCAGCCCGACTGTCGGCTCATCCAGAATCACGACATCCGGCTGGTGCACGATCGCCTGGGCGATGCCGACGCGCTGCTGATAGCCTTTCGACAGCGTGCCGATCAGTTTTTTTGCGACCTCGGCGAGCCCGCAACGCGCAATTGCATCATCGATCGCGGCGCCACGCGTGGCTTTGGGCACGCGATGCAGGCGCGCGGCGAGCTCGACGTACTCGCGTACCGTAAGCTCGCGATAAAGCGGCGGCGTTTCGGGCAGGTAGCCGATGCGCGCTTTCGCGGCGACGGGACGGTCGAGCAGGTCGACGCCGCAGATACTGATCGAGCCCATCGACGGCGCGAGATTGCCGGTCAGCATCTGCATCGTGGTCGTTTTACCCGCGCCGTTGGGCCCGAGAAAACCGAGAATTTCGCCGCGCTTCAACTCCAGACTGAGGTTATCGACTGCCGTACGGGCGCCGAAATTGCGCGAAAGCCCTTGGGCGGAAACGGTAATCTGTCCAGCTTGATTGTTCATCATCGTCGTCGGTTTAGTGCTTGCGCTACGCGGATGGCTTGTGGTGGGCGCTAAATATACCTAATATGTCACGGTTTATGAAGAACTTGCGAACAATAATTCGCTCAAACTTTTATTCTCTACCCATGCTTCGAACGAAACCGCCGTCCCGATGAACATTTATAAGCTCGCCGTGTCGATTCCGCTGCTGGCGCTTGTTGCGTGCGCCGAGCAACCGCTGCAGCCGGCAGTCCAACCCGAGCAGCCCGCCGCGGTCGAGTCGGCGCCAAAACCGCGCGTCGTCGTCAGGCCGGTCGCGAAGCCGCCTGTATTGCCGAAGCAGGAAATGAGTCAGGCGGTGTTGTTCAAGATGCTGCTTGCCGAAATCGCGCTGCAGCGCGGCCAGAACAATGTCGCGGTCCAGTCATATCTGGAATTGACGCGCGAGACCAAAGATCCGCGCATCGCGCAGCGCGCCACTGAAATCGCCTGGAACACGCGTTTTCTCGGCGCCGCGCTCGAAACCGCGGGTATCTGGATCGCCGCCGACCCGGAATCGCAGCAGGCGCGCCAGATGCTGGCCGCGCTGCTCGTCAATCAATCGCGGCTGGCGGACGCGCAGCCGTACCTCGAGAAAGCGCTCGCTGCCGACAAGGACAACGTCGGCAACAGTTTCATGCAATTGAATACGCTCCTCGCGCGCCATCCGGACAAGGCGGCGGTCTTGCAGATGACGCAGAATCTGGCCGCGCCCTATCCGGCAGTTCCGGAAGCGCATTACAGCATTGCGCAGGCTGCGTTGGGCGCGGGCCAGGCGCCGCTCGCGCTCGGCGAAATTCGCGAGGCCTTGAAACTGCGTGCAGAGTGGGAGCAGGCGGCGTTGTTCCAGGGGCAGCTCCTGCAGCGCACCGCGAACGCCGATGCGCTGGCGTACTATCGGTCGTTTCTGCAGAGCTTTCCGCGCGCGATGGACGTCCGGCTGAATTACGCGCGATTGTTGGTGAGCGACAAGAAATATGTCGAGGCGCGCGCCGAATTTCAGTCATTGCTGAAGGAGTTTCCGGATAATTCAGAGGTTACGATGGCGGTCGGACTGCTGTCGCTGCAGCTGAACGATTTCGACGCGGCTGAATCCCAGTTGCTGCACGCGCTGGAGACCAATTACAAGGATCCCGACGTGGTGCGTTTCTATCTCGGGCAGGTCAACGAGGAGCGCAAGCGCCCGGAAGAAGCGCAGCGCTGGTATTCGAGCGTGAATGGCGGCGTGCAATACGTGCCGGCGCGCGCGCGCTACGCGGGGATCCTCGCCAAGCAGGGCAGGCTGGGCGACGCCCGCAAGTATTTGCAGGACGCGGGGCGCAGCGGCCCTGAGCGCGTGCAGTTTACGCAGGCGGAAGCGCAGCTCCTGCGCGATGCGAACGATTTTCGCGCCGCGTTCGACCTGCTCGGGCAGGCGATCGAGAAAAATCCGGATTCAACGGAATTGCTGTACGACCAGGCGATGGCAGCCGAAAAGGTCGATCGCGTCGACGTCCTCGAAGCCAACCTGCGCAAAGTGATCCGCCTGAAGCCCGATTATGCGCACGCGTATAACGCGCTGGGCTACACGCTGGCGGACCGCAACACGCGGCTGAGCGAAGCGTATACCCTGGTCGAACAGGCGTTGA
>JAYWDM010000305.1:0-4984 GCA_043779885.1 Betaproteobacteria bacterium
CGCCGCCGTCACGGATACCGCCGACGATTACATCGGCTTACCCGCTACTGGGGGATTTTGAAGTGGCCATCACTGGGGGAGTTTGGGTGGCCGCCGGGGGTACATGGCACCCGAACGCCTGCAAAACAAATTCGCGAGCGAGAGCGCGGACACATTCTCGCTCGGCATGGTGCTCTATGAAATGCTGACCGGCGGTCCCGCGGTCACCGGCGCGAACCATTTCGAGGTAGTGCACAAGATCGCCAACGAGCCGATCGCGCCGCCGTCGCGGCTGGAACCCGGGATCGACGAGCGGCTCGATCACCTCGTATTAAGGGCGTTGCTCAGGGAAGACGGCGAGCGCTACCCGACGGCGGCCGCGATGAAACTGGCGCTCGAGGAGTATCTTGCGCCCACGGAGGAATCCCCCGCCACGCCCGAGGGCGTCACCGGCACCGTCGAATTTCTGCTCCGCCGCATGCGCCACAAAAGCAATTTCCCCGCGCTGTCGAACACCATCAGCACCATCAACCGGGTGGCGGCCGACAGCGACGAGAGCGTGCAGACGCTGTCGTCAGCGCTGCTCAAGGATTTCGCGCTCACCAACAAACTGCTGCAGCTCGTCAATTCTTCGACCTACGGCCATCCCGGCGGCACCGGGTCTGGATGCCATCGATGAGTTTGTTAACCGGACGGCGACGATTGCCGCCGCCGCGCCGCTCGCCGACGCGGCGGACGCCGCCGCCAAGCTCACGGCCGGCATCCAGGACATTACCAACACGCTGATCGGCGACTACAACCTGAACGACGTGCTGCGCATCATTCTCGAAACCATGTATCGCGGCATGGGATTCTCGCAGGTATTGCTGTGTACCCGCGACGCGGGCAGCAACGCGCTGCGGGCGCGTTTCGGCTTCGGCGCGCGGATCGAGGAACTCATCAGGAGTTTCGTCGTGCCGCTCGACCGGGGGCAAAACGTGTTCCAGATCGCGCTCGACAAGAACGTCGATCTCTACATTGCCGACACGCGCGCGGACAACATCGCCAGTCGCATTCCGGCGTGGTACCGCGAAAAAATCAACTCGCCCAGTTTTCTCGTCCTGCCGCTCGTGATCAACGGCAAAATCATCGGCATGTTTTACGCCGACCGCAACGAGGCCGGCGAACTGGCGATAGCACCGGACGAGCTGCGCCTGCTGAAGACGCTGCGCAATCAGGCCGTCCTCGCCATCCGGCAGAAATAGTGAGACGACTTACTATAGCCTTGCCGGCCGCGTAATCGCGAGGACAATCAGCCTCTTGCCGGCCACCCGCCCGCCGGGACCCAACCTTTGGCTGAACCTGAAATGCACGATCCGGGGTTCGCTGCCCCGGTCCGAAGCGTGAGCATTTGCGCGGTAAATCGACCAGCCCGGCTGCGGCTGCCCGCCGCGCCGGTTGATAGCGTGCTTTCGCGCATTGTATTATTCGTCGCGGCCATGCCGTCGCCCGGATCGCTTGGTTGTCGCAACGGGATCGACGCACCGCGCTTGCGGGTTAAAAAGCCTGCAGGCACTGCCGTCAGGGCCGTGGCGCAATGCAGGTACTTGCGCGGCCATGCTAATCCGCTGAAAGGGCTCAAAGTGAAACATTCTGTTCTGGCCTGCGTGCTGATTTGCGCGTGCAGCGCACCGTTGTTTGCGGCCGAGCCGCAGGGCGTGCTGAAGAAAATCAAAGCGGCAAAAACTATTGCGCTCGGTTACAGCGAATCGGCGGTGCCGTTCTCGTTTACGGGCAACGACAACCGGCCGCAGGGTTATTCGGTCGATCTGTGCAAGCGGATCGCCGAAGGCATCCAGCAGCGGCTCGGGCTGCCGGAACTCAATATCAAGTGGGTCAAGGTCGATGTCAGCACGCGTATACCGGCGGTGGTGAAAGGGCAGGTCGATATCGAATGCGGCTCGACGACGCATACGCTCACGCGCCAGGAAAAAGTCGATTTCAGCAATATGATCTTCGTCGATGGCGGCAGTTACATCAGCAAGGCGCGCGCCAAAATTGCGACCCTGAAGGATCTCGCGGGCAAGAAGATCAGCGTGATTCCCGGCACCACCACCGAGCAGGTGCTGAAAACCGCGCTGGAGCAGGCGGAAATCAAGGCCGAAATCATCCCGGTGCGCACCCACGCCGAGGGTTATTCCGCGTTGCGTGAAGACCGCATCGACGCCTACGCGTCCGACCGCATCATCCTGATCGGGCTCGCGTTAAGCGGCATCGATGCGGCCTCCTACCGGCTGAGCGACGAGATGTTTTCGTACGAGCCTTACGCGTTGATGATGCGGCGCGACTTTGATTTCCGGCTGGCGGTCAACCGCGAACTGGCGCGGCTGTACCGCAGCGGCGATATCCTGAACCTCTACGCGCGCTGGTATGGGCCGCTCGGCGAGCCGAGCACGCTCCTGAAGGCGATGTATTTCCTGAACGCGTTGCCGGAATAGGTTCAGTTCGCGCGCGGCCGCGGCCCCGCATCGCCCATTCGGCCGAAAACCTGCCATAATCCCGCTCCGCGTTTCCCGGCGGGCGGGTGTCGCGGGTTGGCGACGACGGGCAGGCGCTTTTCAGCGCGTATGCACTCACCCGGGTTGGCGGCAGGGCGGGAACTTCACACGAGGTTGCAGGTCGATTAGCAGCGCCGGGCTGGAATTGTTCCGGCGCGATCCCACATGGGCAAATGGAAGAGGCGCGGCGGCTTGCTGGACGGCCGGCGCGGCGGAGGAACCGTAATGATCAAAGTTGAAAACCTGGTGAAGTCGTTCGGCGCCAAACTTGCCGTCGACGATATTTCATTCACCGTCGAGCGCGGCGAAGTGCTGGGCTTCCTGGGGCCGAACGGCGCGGGCAAGTCGACCACCATGCGCATCATCACGGGCTTCTACCCGCCGACCGCGGGCCGCGTCACGATCGGCGGTTTCGACATCGTCGAGGACCCGCTGCCGGCCAAGCGCTTGATCGGCTATCTGCCCGAGAACGCGCCCGGCTACGCTGATATGACCGTGCACGGGTTCCTCGGGTTTGCCGCGGAACTGCGTGGATTGAAGGGCGACGCCAAAAAGAACGCGATCCACCGGGCGGTCGAAACCTGTTTTCTCGAAAGCGTGCTCTACCAGACCATCGACACGCTGTCCAAAGGCTACAAGCACCGCACCTGCCTCGCCCAATCCATCATCCACGATCCCGACATACTGGTGCTGGATGAGCCGACCGACGGGCTGGACCCCAACCAGAAGCACGAAGTGCGCGGCCTCATCAAGCGCATGGGCGAGAAGAAGGCCATCGTCTTCTCGACGCATATACTCGAAGAAGTGGAAGCCGCATGCACGCGCGTGATCATCATCGATCGCGGCAAAATCGTCGCCAGCGGTACGCCGCAGGAACTGAAGGCGCGTTCCGAATTCGCGGGCGTGGTGCGCTTTGCCACGCGCAGCGCCAGCGCCGCGACACTGGGTGAAAAACTGGCGCCGCTCGCGGCGCGCAGCGAAGTGGTGAGCGACGCGGGCGGTGCGGTCGTGATGCGCGCCTATCCGCGCGAACGCGGCGGCAACGGCGCCTTTGCCGGCAGCATCGCCGAACTCGCGCGCCGCGAGAGCTGGCAGCTCGATGAAATTCACGTCGAGGAGGGGCGGCTCGATGAAGTCTTCCGCGCCATAACGTTGCCCGATACCGTCGCTGGAGCACATTAAGATGAACGCGTGGACCAACATCATTGCCATCATGAAGCGCGAACTCGGCGGCTATTTCACTTCCCCCGTCGCCTACGTGTTTCTGGTTATTTTTCTGCTGCTGACCGGTTTCTTCACGTTTACCGTCGGCAATTTTTTCGAGCGCGGCGAAGCCTCCCTCGTCTCGTTTTTCACGTGGCACCCGTGGCTTTACCTGTTTCTCGTGCCGGCGGCCGGCATGCGGCTGTGGACGGAGGAGCGCCGGCTGGGCACGCTCGAACTGCAGCTCACCATGCCGATTACGACGTGGCAGGCGATCGTCGGCAAATTCATTGCGTCGTGGCTGTTTCTGATCCTCGCTCTGGCGCTGACCTTTCCGGTGTGGATCACGGTGAACTGGCTCGGCAGCCCGGACAACGGGGTCATCTTCGCCGGCTACGTCGGCAGCGCGATGCTCTCGGGCGCCTATCTCGCGATCAGCTGCATGACCTCCGCGATGACGCGCAACCAGGTGATCAGCTTTATCGTGTCGGTGGTGATTTGCCTCTTTCTGATCCTGGCCGGTTTCACGCCGGTGACCGATCTGCTGGTGCGCTGGGCGAATCCGGCATTCGTGCAAACCATCGCCGCTTTCAGCGTGATGACGCACTTCGAAGGTTTTCAGCGCGGGGTTCTCGATCTGCGCGACGTGGTGTTTTTCGCCTCGCTGATCGGTTTCGCGCTGTTTACCACGGGGGTGGTCATTCGCGGCCATCGCGCAGGATAACGGGCCATGAACAAAAAACATCTCGCAACCCTGTTCTATTCCGCCGGCGGCGTGGCCGCACTGGTGGTGATTTTGATCGCCGTCAACTTCCTGCTCGGCGCCTTCAACGCGCGCTTCGACCTGACGCAGGGCAGCGTTTACACGTTGTCGCATGGCACCAAGGCCATCGTGGCCAAGCTCGATGCGCCGGTCAAAATCCGGCTGTATTATTCCCAGGGCAGCAGCGTCGTGCCGGTGGGACTGAAGACGTTTGCCAAGCGCGTCGAGGATTTGCTGAGCGAGTTCGAGCGCGCGGGCAAAGGCAAGGTCATCATCGAGAAGTTGAATCCGGAACCCGATTCCGACGCGGAAGATTCCGCGGTGCTCGACGGCATCGAGGGCCAGCTGACCAATACGCAGGAGAAGTTCTACCTCGGTCTCGCGGTGAGTTTCCTCGATCAGAAAGCGGCCCTGCCGGTGCTGGCGCCCGACCGCGAACAGCTGCTCGAGTACGACATCACGCGCGCCATCACACGCGTGGCGTCGCTCACCAAACCGGTGG
>JAYWDM010000306.1:0-4966 GCA_043779885.1 Betaproteobacteria bacterium
GCGCACGTGGGACCATTTCCGGGCGAAGCTCGACTAATTGCTCAAATCGTCTTCTCCACCATCGCTCTCAATTCCGCTGTCACCGCAGGCTCGATGCCAAACCACGCTTGCCATGCCGGCCGTCCCTGATGCAGCAGCATGCCAAGGCCGTTGACCGTCGCGTTGCCGCGCAGACGTGCCGCGGCGAGCAACGGCGTTTCGAGCGGAATGTAGATTATGTCCGCAGCGAGCGCGCTTTGCGGCAGCCTGTCGAGTGTAATGTCGAGCGCGGGCTGGCCGACCATGCCGCAACTCGTCGTGTTGACGACCAGTGCCGCGTCTTCCAAGGCATCGTGGCGCTGCTCCCAGGGCAGGGCCTTGAGCGGGCCGCCGAATTCCGCCGCAACGGCCTGGGCGCGCGCCAACGTCCGATTGAGGAGCCGAATCTCCCGCGCGCCTTCCTGCGCGAGGCCGTAGCACACGGCGCGCGCGCCGCCGCCGGCGCCGATCACCACGCTCGGTCCTGCGTCGGCGCGCCAGCCGGGTTGCTCCTGCTTCAAGTTGTGGATGAAGCCGTAGCAATCGTTGTTGGTGCCGGCGAGCGATCCGTCGGGCCGGACAATCACGCAACTGATCGCGCCTATGCTTTTTGCCAGCGCGTCGACCTCGTCGACAATGTCGATCGCTGCCTGCTTGTGCGGGAGGGTCAGATTGCAGCCCGCAAATCCAAGCGGATGCAGCGCGCGCAAAGCCGCGGCGAGGTCCGCGGGCCGGATCGCGAGCGGCACGTAGGTTCCGGCGCGAGCGTGCTGCCTGAACCAGTAGTTGTGCAGCAGCGGCGAGCGGGAATGCATGACGGGCCAGCCCATGACGCCGGCAAGCAGGAAACGATCGGGATGTGCCATAGTCGCATTTTCTCACGTCTCATCTTTTAACGGCGTTGACAGCCGGGCCGGTCGCGGGTGAACATCGACGGCGATTCGCTCCCACACCGACCGCCGGAGGAGGCAGCATGACTGTAATGGAGAAGACCAGGCCTAAAGTCGCGACCATGAACGCGGTCCACGACCTGCCCGTGCTGGTGGCCCGCGACCAGGGGTTTTTCAGGGACGAGGGCCTGGACATCGAGTTCGTGACGACCCCGGGGATGGCGCAGGTCACCACGTCCCATTCCGTGAAGTTCGATTCCGTATTCGACCGTCCGCTCGACTCGGTGTACAACGATGGCGGCATCGACCAGTACCGCATGTGCGAATGGGGCATCATGAAGCGCGCCGTCGAGGCCGACCGCGACGGCCTGCGCCGGCGCAAAATCGTCGCTCTCGGCGCGTCCATGTCGTCGTTCGCCATCGTCGTGGCCGCCGATTCGAAGATCTACGAGCCCGAGATGCTCAAGGACCAAGCGATCGCAGTGACGCCGAACAACGGCTCCCACTTCACCACGCTCAAATTGATGGAAGGCTTTCTCGCGCTGGAGCACATCAAGACGACCACCGCCGGATCCATGCCCAAGCGCATCGAGGCGTTGCAGCAAGGCAGGGTCGCGGCGGTGAGCCTCATGGAGCCCTGGATCAGCGTGGCGCAGAAGATGGGCCTGCGCATCCTGATCGAGTCGCACTCGACCCGCAGCGAGGCCGCCGGCGATGATCTTGACGGTGCGACGCTCGCGGCGATGTTTCGGGCGCAGGCGCGGGCGGTCAAGGAAATTGAGAGGGACCCCACGCCGTACATCCATTACTTTATCCGCGAGACCGGCGGCCGCCTGGAACCCCGCGAGTTTCAGACCTGGCGCCTGCTGCACGCCGCGCCGCAGCCGTACACCCGCGAGCGGTTCGACGATACCTACAACTGGACGGTCAAGTGGAACATGGTGGTGCCAGGGGCCACCTATGAGAGCATCGTCGACAACCGCGCCTGGCAGTAGCGGGAATGATTGCGGGGCGGAAAATTTCCGCCTAGGTTGACGACCGCATTCCATTAGAATCGGGACGAACAACAAACCGCTCGCGCGCTGTTACTCCTCGCAGGCGCGGAGCGGGGGAATTCATGTCAGGAGCAACGATGTCACAGAGCATGCTCGTATACGAACCGGTTGCGCCGTGTCTCACGCAGGCGAACCCTTCCCGGCGGCCGCTGGATGGTCTGGCCGGCAAAGTCATCGGCTTTATCGACAATTCGAAGCCGAATTTCAATCTGCTGGTCGAAGACCTCTCCCGGATCCTAGTTGCCAAGCACGGTGTGAAAAGCGTCATCAAGCGCCGCAAGAAGAGTGCCTCGCAGGGCGCGCCGGACGCCGTGCTGAACGAGCTTGTCGAGCAGGCGGACGCGGTGATCACCGGCTCGGGCGATTGAGGCTCCTGCACGTCGTGGAGTATCCACGACAGTGTAGAAGTGGCGAAGCGCGGCAAGACGGCGCTCACGGTCTGCTCGGCGAGTTTCAGCGGACTCGGGCGCGCACAGCAGAAAGCGCTGGGTTCGGCTGACCTGCCGATTGCGGTGGTTCCGCATCCATTCGGCACCCGTTCGCGCGAGGAACTGCAGAACATCGCCGCGGCGTGTGCCGATGATATTGCACGCCTGTTGTGCGAGGCGGCGCCCGCCGGTTCAGCCACTTCTGCGTCGGCTGCGCCCGCGGTTGCGCGCGCGAAGCTTTTCGAGGCGCCGGCCGGTCTCGACGAGTTCAACCGGCTCTACATCAAGCGGCGCTGGGGCGACGGGCTCATCATCGCGCCACCTACCGAGGAAGCGGTGCAGCGCATGCTGCGCCACACGCGGCGCGGGCCCGATGAAATCGTCGCCACGATTGCGCCGGGCATGGGCGCCGCCACGGTCGAATACATTGCGATTCAGGGCGTGATGGCAGGTTGCTACCCCGAGTATCTGCCGGTGCTGATCGCCGCGGCGGAAGCCGTGGCGACACCGACGTTTCACCTGCAGGCAATGCAGGCGACGACCAATCCCGCCGCTATCTGGCTTATCGTGAACGGACCGATCGCACGCTGGCTCGAGGTAAACAGCGGCGCGGGTTGCCTGGGGCAGGGGGCGTGGGCCAATGCGACGCTCGGCCGCGCGCTGCGGCTGATATTGCAGAACATCGGCGGCGCGCTGCCCGGAGAGATGGACAAGGCGACGCAGGGGCAACCGGGCAAGTATACGTTCTGCTGCGCGGAGAACGAGGCGGCGAACCCGTGGGAACCGCTGCACGTGGAGCGCGGTTTCGCCGCTGACGCCAGCACCGTGACGGTGGTCGGCGCGCTTGGCACGTGGAGCATGAACATGACCGCGCGCAAAGGCGACGAGGTAATCGCCATGATCGGCGACACCATGCAGTATCCCGCGAGCAGCGATTACATCCACGCCGGCGCGCCTTTCGTGCTGCTCTCGCCGCAGCACGCGGATCTTTTTCAGCGCGAAGGCTGGGACAAGGCCGAAGTGAAGCGCCGGCTGTGGGAAGCGTCGAAGATGCGCGCCGGGCGCCACAAGGGCAGCGAATTCGAGCGCATGGCGACCGCACGCCGCGCGGAACTCGGCGAGATCGGCCCCGACACCCTCTTGCCGATTTCCGCGAAGCCCGACGACTTGAGCATCGTCGTCGCCGGCGGGCCGGGATCGCACTCGGTATTCATGCCGGTGTCGGCGTATACACGGTCGGTAACGCGGGAAGTGGTGTTGTCCGAGTAGTCAGTCCCTGTTTTACCCGAGGAGAGTCAATGTTGCCATCGACCATGACCGCAATTTCCATCGTCCGCGCGGGCGGACCCGAAGTGCTGCAGCCATGCATCCGGCCGCTGCCGGAACCCGCTGCGGACCAGGTACTGATTAAAGTCGCGTTCGCCGGCGTCAACCGGCATGACTGCGGACAGCGCAACCGCGGGTTCGGTCCGCGCGGCGCCACCGATATCCCCGGGCTGGAAGTGGCAGGTGAAGTCGTCGCGACCGGGGCGGGCGTCACACGCTGGAAAGCGGGCGATCGCGTTTGCGCGCTCGTCAATGGCGGTGGTTATGCGCAGTACTGTCTGGCCGCCGAACCGGTAACGCTGCCGATTCCCGCTGGATTCGATTTGCGGCAGGCGGCGTCCCTGCCGGAAGCCTTGTTTACCGCATGGCTCAACGTGTTCATGCTCGGCCGGCTCAAGGCGGGCGAATGGCTGCTTGTGCACGGCGGTTCCAGCGGCGTGGGCACTACGGCAATCCAGCTTGCGCGGCTGTCCGGCGCAAACGTCGTCGCGACGGCGGGCAGCGCCGAGAAGTGCGCCGTCTGCGTGAAACTCGGAGCGACGGGCGCAATCAACTACCACGACGAGGATTTCGTCGCCGGCGTGCAGCGCGTCACCGATGGACACGGCGCCGATGTCATCCTGGACATGGTGGGCGGCGAATATGCCAAACGTAACGTGGAGGCGCTCGCGATGGACGGCCGGCTGGTTCACCTGAGCGGCGGCAGCGGCGCCGAGTTCTGCGTTCCGGTCAGTGCGATCATGGCCAAGCGCGCGGTTGTCACCGGCTCGCAGCTGCGGGTTTCGGCAATGTCGGTGAAAATCGAAATCGTGCGCCAGGTCATGGAGCGCGTCTGGCCGCATTTGGGCACCCAGGTGACGCCGATCATCGACTCCGTCCTCCCGCTCAATGACGCCGCCGCGGCGCATGCGCGCATGGAGTCCAGTGTGCATATCGGAAAAATTCTGCTGGAGACTGCGCACTGATGGCGCAGGCGGGGACTGCACGCCGCGGCGCGGGGTTCCGGCGCGGGCCGCGATCGCATCCGCAGCCGGACATCACGTTGACGTTGCTGCACCGCGAATAGTGCCACTTCATTTCACGTTTGCCGTCACGCTGCTCGGCTTTGTCGGGGTGAATGCGGCGCGGGTCGTGCTGCAATTGTACGCGCTCGATCTGGGCGCCGGCCCGACCGGGGTCGGATTACTCGTCGCCGCATACTATGTCTGTCCGCTGCTTTTTTCGTGGCCGGCCGGAACATTGGGCGATC
>JAYWDM010000307.1:0-13492 GCA_043779885.1 Betaproteobacteria bacterium
CTTCAGTTGCATACCCGAATATTTTAACGTGCGTCGTTTCGGCAGCCGACGGCATTCGCGTTGCTCGCATCCCCAACGCTAGGGCGTTGTGGCCCCTGCTCGGTCGCTCATGCCGTTATGCCTAAGCAGCGCGTCGATGCTGGGCGCGCGGCCGCGGAACGCGATAAACGACTCCAGCGCGGGGCGGCTGCCACCGACGGCGAGTATTTCGTTGCGGAAGCGCTGCCCGGTTTCCGGGTCAAGCACACCGCGTTCCTCGAACAAACTGTAAACGTCCGCCGACAACACTTCAGCCCATTTGTAGCTGTAATAACCGGATGCATAGCCGCCGGCGAAAACATGCGTGAAGCTGTGCACAAAGCGGTTGAACGGCGGCGGAATAATGACGGCGACCTGCCGCCGCACTTCGGCAAGCAGGTCCGGGACCGATTGCGTGCGCGCATCGAAATCGTGGTGCAGGCGCAGGTCAAAGAGCGAAAATTCGATCTGGCGCACCGTTTGCAGTCCGCTCTGAAAATTCTTTGCCGCGAGCATTTTGTCGAAGAGGTCCCGTGGCAGCGCGGCGCGGGTTTCTACGTGCTGCGTCATCGGTACGAGCACGTCCCATTCCCAGCAGAAATTTTCCATGAACTGGCTCGGCAACTCGACTGCGTCCCATTCGACGCCGTTGATGCCGGAGACGCCGAGTTCCTCCACGCGCGTCAGCAGATGATGCAGGCCGTGCCCGAATTCGTGGAACAGCGTGATCACGTCATCGTGCGTGAACAGCGCCGGCCGCTTCCCGCCATCGAGCGCGCCGACCGGTGCCGCAAAATTGCAGTTGAGATACGCCACCGGCGTCTGAATTCCGCCGGTGGTCCGGCGACGCGTGATCGCATCATCCATCCACGCGCCGCCGCGCTTAGACGGCCGCGCGTAAAGATCGAGATAAAACTGGCCGATAAGCCTGCCGCCGCTGTCGCGAATGCCGAAAAAACGCACGTCGGGGTGCCACGTCGGCGCGGACTCCGGCGCTATCGTCAAGCCGTAGAGGGTTTCGATCAGCCTGAACATGCCGGGCAGCACGCTGGTTTCCGGAAAATACTGCTTCACTTCCTGGTCCGAAAAAGCGTAACGCGCGATGCGCAGCTTTTCAGACGCATACGCGATGTCCCAGGGATCGAGCGCGGGAAGCTGGAGTTCGTCGCTCGCAAATTGCCTGAGCTCCTGCAGATCGCGTTCGGCAAACGGTTTCGCCCGGGCCGCGAGGTCGCCGAGAAACTGCAACACCTGCTGCGGGGATTCCGCCATCTTTGGCTGCAAGGAATATTCGGCATAGTTGGCGAATCCCAGCAGTTGCGCGAGTTCGCGCCGGAGCGCGACGATGTCGGTGATCAACCGGGTGTTGTCCCATTCGGGCTTGCCGAACTCGGCGGCGCGCGTGGAATACGCGCGATACATGACTTCACGCAATTCGCGGTTATCGGCGTACTGCATGACCGGCAGATAAGACGGCGCGTGCAGGGTGAACTTCCAGCCGGCCTTGCCGTCCGCTTGCGCCGCTTCCTGCGCGGCCTGGAGCACGTCTTCGGGGATGCCGGTGAGCGCGCCATCGGTTTCAACGACATGCGCGAACGCATTGGTTGCGTCCAGCAGATTGTCCGAGAAGCGCGACGACAGCGCAGACAGCTTTTCGCGGATCTCCATGAACCGCGCCTTCTTCTGCGCCGGCAGATCGGCGCCGCCGAGCCGGAAATCACGCAGCTCATGCTCGATGATCGCGCGCTGCGCCCCGCTTAGCTGGGCCAGTTCCGGCGACGCGCTGAGTTGCCTGAATTTCTCGAACAAGCGCTGGTTTTGGCCGAGCTCGGTGTAAAACTGGGTCACTTTCGGCAGGTTGGCATTGTAGACTTCGCGCAACTCGGGACTGTTCATCACCGCATTGAGATGACCGACCAGACCCCACGCGCGGTTGAGCTTCTCGTTCGCATCCTGCAACGGCGCAACAAAGTTGTCCCAGGCCGGCGGTGCCGCGAGCGCGCCAAGCTGCTCGAGCGTGGCGCGATTGACGGCAAGCAACTCATCGATTGCGGGCGTCACGTGTTCGGGCCTGAAGGCGTCAAAGCGCGGCAGTCCGGAAAAGTCCAGCAGAGGGTTCATAGGGCAGGATTCAGGATTCGGGATTCGGCGACGTCCGGGTTGGACGCTGCAAGCGGCGCAAGGTTCAGTGGAACGGGCTAGGCCGCATCGTACACGATCTGCCCTTCGACCAGCGTATAGCGAACTTTGCCTTTGACTTCAATGCCGGTGTAGGGCGTGTTCTTGCCCTGGCTTTTGAGCGCCGCGGGTTCTATTTTCCAGTAACGCGCGGGGTCGAATACGCAAATGTCGGCGCCGGCGTCGCGCGTCAGCCTGCCGGCGGCGATGCCGAGCACGCGCGCCGGATCGCAGGTGATGCGCGCCAGTCCTCGTACAAGCGGCAACCCGGATTCCTCGATCCACTTCAATGCGAGCGGCAGGAGTAGTTCCACTCCCGTGGCGCCCGCTTCCGCCTCGCCGAACGGCAACTGCTTGGCGTCCTCATCGACCGGCGTATGGTCGGAACACAAGGCGTCGACGCTGCCGCCGGCAAGCGCCGCGCGCAAGGCGTCACGATCGCGCTGACTGCGCAATGGCGGAATCAGGTTGCAATTCGGGTCGAAATACCCGATGTCCATTTCGGACAAATGCGCGTGGTGTATCGCGATGTCGCAGGTTACCTTGAGGCCCTGCTCCTTCGCCTGGCGCACCATGTCGACACCCTCGGCGCTCGACATTCGGCACAGGTGGACGCGCGCGCCGGTTTCCCGCGCGAGCAGCAGTATGGTCGACAGCGCGACCGTCTCCGCGCACACCGGGATCGCGGCGAGGCCGAGGCGCGTCGCCACCTGGCCGTCGTGCGCAACCCCGCCGCGCGCAAGCGCCGCATCCTGCGGCCGCAACCAGACCGGAAAATCGAAAGTCGCCGCATATTGCAGCGCGCGCATCAGCAACTGCGTGTCGCCGAGCGGCGCATTCGCATGTGAAAACGCGACGCAGCCCGCATCGGTAAGTTCGGCCATCTCGGTCAGATGCGTGCCCTTGAGACCGACCGTCAGCGCGCCGATGGGGTAGACGTGGGCCTGATTCAGATTGCGCGCGCGGAACTTGAGCATTTCAACCAGCCCCGGTTCGTCGAGCGGCGGATCGGTGTCTGGCGGGCACGCGAGGCTGGTGACGCCGCCGGCCGCCGCCGCGTGCATTTCCGATTCGAGGGTAGCCATGTATTCGAATCCCGGCTCGCGCAGACGCACCGCGAGATCGACCAATCCCGGACATACGACGAGTCCGCTCGCGTCCAGCGTGCGATTGGCAGTGTAGCCGTCGGGCGCCGCGCCTATGGCCACGACCTTGCCGGCGGCGATGAATACATCCTGTTTGGCGTCGGTACCGCTTGCCGGATCGACCAGGCGGCCGTTTTTTATGTGGATCTTCATAATATCTGGTAATGGGCAATGCGTAATGGGTAATGGGAGGCGCCCAGGAACCGGTTACCGATTACTCGCGGTTTACTCATCACCCATAACCCATCACGCATCACCGTTTCAGTTTCCCGCAAGTATGCTCATGACCGCCATGCGGATCGCAATGCCGAATGTCACCTGCGGCAGTATCACCGACTGGCTGCCGTCGGCGACGTCGGAATCGATTTCAACACCGCGGTTCATCGGCCCCGGATGCAGGACTATGGCGTCCGGCTTCGCGAGCGCAAGCTTTTCCGCGGTCAGGCCGTAGGACTTGAAGAATTCCTGCGGGGAGGGCAGGAACGAACCCTGCATGCGCTCGTTTTGCAGCCGCAGCATCATGACGACGTCGACGTCTTTCAAACCCTTCGCCATGTCGTGGTAAACGTGCACGCCGAGATTGTCGACATTGGACGGCAGGAGCGTCTTGGGTCCGATCACGCGCAGTTCGGGCACGCCGAGCGTGGTGAGCGCATGTATCTGCGAGCGCGCCACGCGCGAATGCAGGATGTCGCCGACGATCGCCACGCGCAGCCGGGTGAAATCATGTTTATAGTGGCGTATGGTGAACATGTCGAGCAGCCCCTGCGTCGGGTGTGCGTGGCGGCCGTCGCCGGCGTTGATGACATGAATTTCTTCATTGACGTGGCGCGCGATCAAATGCGGCGCGCCGCTCTCGCTGTGGCGCACGACGAACATGTCGGCCTGCATCGCGGCGAGATTCGCGACGGTGTCGAGGACGGACTCGCCTTTGCTTTGCGAGGACACGTTGATCGCGAGGTTGATCACATCCGCCGACAAACGCTTGGCTGCGATTTCGAACGTCGTGCGCGTGCGCGTCGACGGCTCGAAAAAAAGATTGAAAATGGCCTTGCCGCGCAGGAGCGGCACTTTTTTCACTTCGCGCCGCGTGACGCCGACGAACGACTCCGCCGTGTCGAGTATCTGGCGCAAAATATCGCCCGGCAGCCCCTCGATCGACAGCAGGTGATGCAGTTCGCCGTTCTTGTTGAGCTGCGGATTATGGTCGAGAAACATGCGGCGCCGTGGTTCCCGTGCTCAGCCTTCGCTCAGCGCCAGGCTCAGACGGCCCAGCGCGTCGCGCTTCAGTCCCACGCTTTGCCGCGCGGGCAAGGTGATCGCCGCGCCGACAAATTGCGCCGCGATCGGCAGTTCGCGTCCGCCGCGGTCGACGAGCGACGCCAGGCGTATGCTCGCCGGCCGGCCGTAATCAAAGAGTTCGTTCATCGCCGCGCGTATCGTGCGGCCGGTGTACAGCACGTCGTCGACCACTATCAGATCGCGGCCATCGACTTCGAACGGGATGGCCGACGGCGCAACCTTGTGCTTGAGCCCCTTGCCCTGGAAGTCGTCGCGATAAAAAGAAACATCGAGCGTGCCGAACGGCACGGCGAGGTTGAGCGCAGCGTGCAGCCGCTCGGCGAGCCACGCGCCGCCGGTGACGATGCCGATCAATCCGGTTTCAACCGACACATGCGGGCGCATTTGCGCGACCAGCGTGGCGAGCAGTTGTTCGGCGTCAGGCAGGGCAGCGGCGGTCATCGTTGCGCGTCCTCCATTCGGTTCGCGCGCGCACGCGCTTCGAGGTAAGCCTGCAGGATGTGCTGCGCCGCTACCTGATCGATTACGGGCCTGCGCTTGTGGCCGGCGACGCCGGCCTCGGCAAGGCTGGCCGCGGCCGCCGCGGACGTCAATCGCTCGTCGACCAGTTCGACCGGCAAATTGAAGCGTCCTCCCAGCTCGCGCGCGAACTTGCGCGCGAGGCGTGACACCTCATGTTCCGTGCCGTCGAGGTGGGCGGGCAATCCCACCACCAGCAGCGCCGGCTGCCATTCCGCGATCAGCGTCGCGATTGCCGCGTAACGGCCTTTTCTGTCCGCGGCGTGGATAGTCGTCAGCGGATGCGCAATGCCGATACCGGTGTCGCCGACCGCGGCGCCGACACGCTGTTCGCCGAAGTCAAACGCCAGCACGGTGGCGCTTGCGCTGCGCGGCGCGGGGCACGAGGCGTGAGGCGGGTCGGTGTTGCGCATTGGCGTTCGCGATTCGTCGTCCGGCGGAAACATGCACTGGAATGAAGGGATGCCGGCCCCGGCCGCTTGAACCGGGGCCCTGCTCCTCACCCTGCGCTCCCCAAGTTGTTACGCATGTCCGGCGTCCTCCGACAGCGTCGCGTAATCGACGCCCAGCATCTGCATCGCCGCCACGAGGCGTTGTGCAGGCGGCAGCTCGAACATGACGTCGTCGCGCGCAGCAACCGTCAGCCACGCGTTTTGCGCAAGTTCCTGCTCGAGCTGGCCCGGCGCCCAGCCGGAGTAGCCCAGCGTAACAAGCATATGGCGCGGCCCCTCGCCGCGCGCGACTGCCTGCAGGATGTCCCTGGACGTCGTGAGACCGATCCCGGCGCTGATGGACAGCGTGGACTGCCAGTCGCCGACCGGGCCGTGCAGCACAAAGCCGCGGTCGGTTTGCACCGGTCCGCCGAAATGCACCGGAATTGAGTCGCACTGTCTGGATGAGACGGGAATGCTGACCTGGTCAAGCAGTGCGGAAAGCATCATTTCGATCGGCCGGTTGATCACCAGACCCAGCGCGCCCTGCTCGTTATGCTCGCAAATGTAGGTCAGGGTCTTGGAAAAATGCGGATCCGCCATGTTGGGCATGGCGATCAGGAAGTGGTGCGTGAGGTTCACCGATTGCATTGTGTAAGGTATCTTGTGCCGCCTGCCTCGTGCCGGACAATCTGACCGGCGCTATTGTAATCTCGCGGCCGTCCATTCACAATCGATTCGTCCGCCGCGCCCCGGCCGCGCCGGGATGACCGGCACGGCGTTACCGGCGCCAGAACGTCGGCGTGAAAATGATCAGCAGCGTAAAGAGTTCGAGCCGCCCGAGCAGCATCGCAATCGTGCACACCCAGGTCTGAAAGTCACTCAGTGCGGCATACGTCGTCGCCGGACCGACCTGGTTCAGTCCCGGCCCGGTATTGTTGATGCTGGCGATCACCGCGGAGAACGCGCTGATCAGGTCAAGCCCCGTGCCCACCAGCAGAAACGTCATCGTAATCACGCAGGCGCCGTAAATCGACATGAACGCAAGCACCGCGTACACGATCTCGTTCGGCACCACGGCGCCGCCCAGCTTGATGACCACTTGTGCGCGCGGGTGAACGAGCTTTACCAGTTCGCGCAATCCCTGCCGCACCAGCAGCAGCGCGCGGATCATCTTGATGCCGCCGCCGGTCGAGCCCGAACTGGAGGCAAAGCAGCACAGGAGCAGCATCCACAGCGGCGCGAAGATCGGCCACAGGTTGTAATCGGTGCTGGAAAATCCGGTGGTGGTCGCGATCGAGACCGTGTTGAAGCTCGCGTAGCGCAGCGCCGTCATGAAATCGGGGTAAACCCCGTTTGCCCACAGGTAACCGGCGATCAAAACGCAGCTCGCGAGGGTGATCAGCACGAACAGGCCGGCTTCCGGATCGGCCCGGTAAGGCCGCGCGCTGCGCCCGCGGTACGCCTGGAAATGCGTCGCGAAGTTAATGCCGGCGATCAGCATGAACACTATCGTCACGCTTTCGATCAACGGTGAATTGAAGAACCCGAAACTCGCGTCGTGCGTCGAGAATCCGCCGAGTCCCATCGTTGCAAACGCGTGGCAGATCGCGTCGAACCAATTCATGCCCGCCAGGCGAAACGCGAGTATGCACGCGAGCGTGATGCCGGCGTAGAGCAGCCACAGCCCTTTGGCGGTCTCGGTGATGCGCGGGGTGAGCTTGGCGTCTTTCATCGGGCCCGGCGTTTCCGCCTTGTAGAGCTGCATGCCGCCGACGCCGAGCAGCGGCAGAATGGCGACTGCGAGCACGATCAGGCCCATGCCGCCCAACCACACCAGTTCGCAGCGCCAGAAATTGATTGAATGCGGAAGCTCGTCAAGGTTCGCCAGTACGGTCGCGCCCGTGGTGGTAATTCCCGACACGGTTTCAAAATACGCATCGGTGAAGGAGAGGCCGGGAATGTAGAGCATCAGCGGCAGCGTGGCGAACGCCGGCAGTATCGTCCACACCAGAAAAACGAGCAGGAAGCCGTCGCGCGGCTGCAGTTCGCGTTTGCGGTGCATGGTCACAAGCCGCATCAGCGCGCCGGCGGCGAAGGTCGTGAGGATCGACTGATCGTAGGTGCGCAGCGCCGCATCGTCGTAGATGTAGGCGACGATGAGCGGCGCCGTCATGGTCAGGCTAAAGAGCATCACGATCGTGCTGAATACATTGACGACCGGCGCGATGCGAAGTACGGCGGGGGATACCATCGGCAGGACCGTTACGGGACGGGTCGCGCGGCGCGGTTACACAAAGCCGACGCTGACCTGAAACAGCTTTTCGACTTTCGACACCATCTGCTTGTTGACGACGAACACGATGACATGATCGTCGGGTTCGACCACGGTATCGTGATGCGCGATGATTGCCTGCACATCGTGCCTGCCCGCGGCCGCATCGCCGGTGTGCCCGCCCGCCGGGGGCTCCAGCTTGCGCACGATCGCGCCGATGGTGGCGCCCTTGGGCAGGTTGATCTCCTCGACGCGGCGGCCGACCACCTGCGAGGACTTGTAGTCGCCGTGCGCGATCAACTCGAGCGCTTCCGCCGCGCCCCGCCGCAAACTGTGCACCGCCACGCAATCGCCGCGCCGCACGCGCGCAAGCAGCGTGCCGATCACCGCCTGCGCCGGTGAAATCGCGATGTCGATCTGACCCGCCTGCAAGAGGTTCACATAAGCGCTGCGATTGATCAGCGCCACCACCTTGCGCGCGCCCATGCGCTTGGCAAGCAGTGACGACATGATGTTGTTTTCGTCGTCGTTGGTCACCGCGCAATAAAGATCCATCTCGCCGACGTTCTCGCTTTCGAGCAACTCCTCGTCGGTGACGTCCCCCGCGAGCACCAGCGCGCGGCCGAGCTCCGCGGCCAGCCGCTCGGCGTTTTCCTTGCTGTGCTCGACGACCTTGACCTGGTAGCTGGTTTCCAGCGCGAGGGCGAGCCGGCGGCCGATGTTGCCGCCGCCGCCGATCATGATGCGGCGGATCGGCTTGTCCATGCGGCGCAGTTCGCGCATCACGCCGCGAATGTTCTCGGTCGCGGCGATGATGAACACCTCGTCGCCGGCCTCGATCACGGTATTGCCTTCCGGAACAATCGGCGCGTCCTGGCGGAAAATTGCCGCCACGCGCGTGTCGACGTTCGGCATATGGCGGCGGATCTCCTGCAACGCCTGCCCGACCATCGGCCCGCCATGAAATGCGCGCACCGCTACCAGGCTGATCCTGCCGCCGGCAAATTCGAGCACCTGCAGCGCTTCCGGAAATTCGATCAGCTTGACGATGTAATCCGTGATGATCTGTTCCGGGCAGATCGCATGGTCGACCGCGAAGCTGTCGTCCGTGAATATCTCGGGGTGTGAAAGGTAGTCGGCAGCGCGTATGCGCGCGATGCGCGTGGGCGTATTGAAGAGTTTTGCCGCGAGTTTGCACGCGACCAGATTGGTCTCGTCGCTGCGCGTGACGGCAAAAATGAGATCCGCGTCGTCGGCCCCGGCGCTGGTGAGCACCGCCGGGTGCGCCGCATTGCCGACCACGGTGCGCAGGTCGAGCCGGTCCTGCAGCAATTTCAGGCGCGCGGGATCGATGTCGACGATCGTGATGTCATTTGCTTCGGAGCACAGGGCTTGCGCCACCGAACTGCCGACCTGCCCTGCGCCAAGGATGATGATTTTCAAGCGGGTGGTCTCCGCCGGCAAGCCGGGAAAAGCGCGATTCTAGCCCTGTTTGCAGGGCGGGTAAAACGCCGGCGACCGCGAACCGCTGTGGCATAATCGATGCATGCGGCGCGCCACCAGCCAACATTCGCGCATCCACATCCCGTCCGCACTCGCGCCTGGCGCCACTTTGCCACTGCCGTTGGCCGCCGCCCATCACCTGTCGCGCGTGCTGCGCGCCCGGATAGGCGACGAAGTGGTGGTGTTCAACGCCGGCGTCGAATTCCCCGCCAGCATCGCACGCATCGACAAGCAGGGGGTCATGGTCAAGCTGGCCGCCGGGATTGCGGTCGATCGCGAAAGCCCGCTGCCGTGCCTGCTCGCGCAGGCAATATCGAGCGGCGAGCGCATGGACATTACGCTGCAGAAAGCGGTCGAACTCGGCATCCAGCGCGCGCAGACGCTGTACAGCGAACGCAGCGTCGTGCGCCTGGACGCCGGGCGCACCGCCAAGCGCGTTGAGCATTGGCGACAGATCGTGATCTCAGCCTGCGAACAATGCGGCCGCAATGTCATACCCGGTGTCGCGCCGCCACAGCCGGTCATGGACTGGCTGGGCGCATTGCCGCCGCCGCGCGACGATGAGTTGCGCATTCTGCTTGCGCCGCAGGCAGGCACGCGTCTCGCGGAACTTGCGCGGCCCGCCGCGGTGACGTTGTTGGCGGGGCCCGAAGGCGGATTCACCGCAAGCGAAGCGGATATTGCGCAGCAACGCGGATTCGTCGCGGTCCGGCTGGGTCCGCGCGTGCTGCGCACCGAAACCGCCGCGCTGGCGGCGCTTGCGGCGATCAATACGCTGTGGGGGGATTTCTAAGGCGGCTGCCCGGTCCGGCGGCAAACAGGGGCCAGTGAATAAAGCGCGAGGATCAGCGGCTTGCCGCCAAAATTCGACGGTGCACGCGCACGACCGTCCCCCAATACGCAGGCAAGCGTGAGTGAGATAACTATCTGTTCACTTCCTTTTTTGCGTGACGACCCATGCGACGAGGCCCACAATCAAGATGACAAGCAAAGTCGGCGCCCATATCCCGCCGTATCCACCCATCCAGCCACCGTCCCGCATGCCGCCATTGCCACCATTCATCATGTTTCCGTTCTGCGCGAAAGAGACGCCGGTGGTCAACAAAGGCACCATACCAACAACCAGAGCAAGCAAGGTCTTCATGAATTTTCCCGATCGAAAAAATGAAACTAGCGGATTACTTTGGCAAAGGGCGCGCAAGACTGAAAGGGCGTCACGCCACCCGGCGAATCCGGGTAACGCGCGCCAACCTCCGTAGGCTCCCGCAACCGCTCCGGCAAAAAAGAGCTTCGGAATCTGTACCGTTGAAGCAAATCTATGCTTACCTACCGCCAACGTCCGTGCGGCAGTGAACACAGCCTTGCTTCCACGGTCCGCTTGGAATTTGACGAGGGCGCCGTTGCCGCACCAGAGCAACCCCGACTTGGCTTGCCGGCGCGGTCACGAAAGATCCGTAGCGCGGGGATGCCGAGTTGCATCAAGGAACCGAACGACGGCTATGATGTCTCGTAGTTGCGCCAAGTTCACAACCTCACGCGATTGAGCCACAACGCGCTGGTGAGCACGGGCTCCGAACTCAGCGCCATGGCGGCACGGCCTTCGCGTTCAATAGGCGCCCACCATCACTGGCGGCAAGATCAGCCACTGCAACCGCGGGAAAAGACCAATATCAAAAATCAACGGGTCTCAAACCGGTTCCATAGAAAGCCGGCCAGCGCACCGGTCAGCATTAACCCGGCCATCACGAGAAACGATGAACTGGCAAGCACCGCGTAGAGCGAGCCGCCGGCGACCGACCCGAACCACTGACCCACACTCGCAAAGGCCGTCTGCAGACCCAAGGCCATGCCAAGATTCTTACGCGTGTCCCGCGCCAGGAAAGTGTTCGACGCGGCCGACCACATGCCTACGCCCCCAGCGATCAGCGTCACCAGGAGCGACATGAGAAGGCCGTCCTTCGCACCGGATAGAAACAGTAATCCAAGACCCATGGCGGCAAGGGATGGCACTACGATGTAAGTCCCCTGAAACCGCCTTAAAAACCCCGGCCACATATACACTGCCGTCTGCACCAGAATCATCACGACGCTGCACATGGCGAACATCAGGCCGATATCAGCCGGAGTCTGATTAAGCGCCAGGCGTCCGTTTAGAGTAATGCCAACTTCAAAACCGCCATGCCCAAACATGACGATCAGATTCAGCGTCAGGAGGGCGAACAGTTGCCACCCTTGCCGGCCGTGCGGCACCTGCCCTTTGCTTTCGCGCTGCAGAACGGACGGGGCGCTAACGGGCAGCTTCGTCATGATGCCAAGCAAAACAGGCAAACCAAATAATGCCGCGACGAAGAGCGGCAGCGCGTTCAGGTCGACTCCCGTAAGGCCGCCCCAATCAAGTGCTCCGCCCGCCGCGTAGATTCCGCCGCTGAGAGCGGGCCCGACGACAGAGCCGGACAGACTTGCCGCGCTAGTCCAGGCCAGACGGCGACCGAGGGTTTTTTCAGAACTTGTCTCGCTGACATACGCTTGCGCCACCGGCAGCACCGCGGATAAAAACATCCCGGAGAGCGCGCGCACGAGATAAGCCAGCCACAGGCTTTGCACGAGGGCGAACAGGGCAAGCGACAAGATGTGCCCCCCGAGCCCGACCATGATCACGGTGCGCCGGCCGATACGATCCGACACGTAACCCCACAGCGGCGCAAATACAAACAGCGCGAACATGAATGTGCCCATGAGCCAACCCGTATGGTAAGAAATGGCTGCCTCATTGGGATCGCTCAACAGACGTTCGAGCAGGAAAGGCAACACGGGCAGGAGAACGCCGTAGCCCAGCGTCACCGAGAACATTGCCGTAACGAGCCAGTAGAAGGCGGCGCCATCCAGCGGGCGATGCGTTGCGCGCGCTAACATCCGGCTACGCCTTCGAGGGCATCAATCATCATGCCCGCGACGTTGAACCCGGTCTGGTCGGTGATTTCCTGAAAGCACGTCGGGCTGGTGACGTTGACCTCGGTCAGAAAGTCGCCGATCACGTCGATCCCGACCAGAAACAATCCTTGCGCGCTGAGTTGTGGGCCGAGCGATTCCGCGATCTCACGGTCGCGCTGTGTCAACTCGCGTGCAACTCCGGTGCCGCCCGCGGCAAGGTTGCCACGCGTTTCGCCCGGCTTTGGGATGCGCGCGAGCACATACGGCACCGGCTTGCCGCCGATCAGCAATATGCGCTTGTCGCCATCGGCAATTTCGGGAATGAAGCGCTGCGCCATGATCGTGCGCCGCCCGTAGTGCGTAACCGTTTCGATGATCACGTTGAGGTTCGGGTCGTGGCGACCCACGCGGAACACCGAGGCGCCGCCCATGCCGTCGAGCGGTTTCAGAATGATGTCACCATGCGCGCCGACAAATTCATGAATCAACTCACCACGGCGCGTCACCAGTGAGGGCACAGTAAACTGCGGGAAGCGCGCAATGATTATTTTCTCGTTGCAATCGCGGATTGCGCGCGGGTCGTTGAATACGCGAGCCCCCTGTGCCTGCGCGAGCTCGAGCAGGTAAGTGCTGTAGACGTACTCCATGTCGAACGGCGGATCCTTGCGCATCAGCACCGCGTCGAACTCCCTGAGCGGCATGGCGTGCGGCACTTCGACGCGGTACCATTTTCCCTTGTTGCCGGTCAGATGCAACCGTCGCGCATGGCCGGTAACAACGCCGTTATGCCAGACCAAATCTTCCTGCTGCAGCACGTGGAGTTCGTGGTTACGCGCGGCCGCCTCGCGCATCATCGCGTAAGTCGAATCTTTGTAAATCTTGAACTCGTCGAGCGGGTCGGCGACAAAAGCAATCTTCATGGATGCGAACCTCGCGGAATCATTGCGGCGCGACGAGCGACCGGGTGCCGGTATTGTCCTCGAACGCCCGCTGCGTCTGCTCGAGTTCGATCGCGGCGGCCACCAGCGCGAGACGCGCAATGACGCCGTAGGCATAAAAGCGGTTCGGCGGGCAACCCGCGTCGTTCCGGTTGAGTGAATCTGCAGGTTTTTCGAACGCAAGTCGCTCGAAATATGAGCCCGGTACGTTCAGGTTCCGGTCCTGGCCGCGACCCGCGCACACGCGATAGA
>JAYWDM010000308.1:0-4950 GCA_043779885.1 Betaproteobacteria bacterium
TCGTTAGTCAGCGCGGTCGGCAGCGGCGCCGAATAGACCAGGACTCAAGGAGAATACGATGGCAATGGGACGCGGTAAGGGCAGGGGCAAGAACGACAAGAAGGACAAGGACAAGAAACGCGGCGCGAAGAATCTCTTTCGCCGCAAGAAGTTCTGCCGTTTCACCGTCGAGAAAATCAAGCAGATCGACTATAAAGACGTCGATCTGCTCAAGGATTTCATCAACGAAAACGGCAAGATCATTCCGGCGCGCATTACCGGCACCAAAGCGCGTTATCAGCGCCAGCTTGGCGATGCGATCATGCGGGCGCGTTTTCTGGCGCTCCTGCCGTACACGGACCTGCACTGAGAGGACGGCAATGCAAATCATACTACTGGAAAAAGTGATCAATCTCGGGCAGTTGGGCGAGATCGTCAAAGTCAAGGATGGCTTCGCCCGCAATTACCTGATTCCGCACGGCAAGGCGAAGCGCGCGACGCAGGTCAATATCGCCGAATTTGAAAAGCGGCGCGTGGAGCTTGAGAAGGCCCAGGCTGATGCACTGACTGCCGCGCAGGAACGCGCCGCGCGGCTCGACGGGCTGATGGTGCAGATCGCGCAGAAAGCCGGTGTCGACGGCAAGCTGTTTGGTTCGGTCACCAATTCGGATATCGCGGACGCACTCAAGGCGCAGGGTTTCGACGTGCCCAAAGGCGCGATCCGCATGCCCGCGGGGCCTGTCAAGCAGGTGGGCGACCAGCAATTCAAGGTCGCTTTGCACACGGACGTGGTGGTCACGATTACCGTTTCCGTGCTCGGCGAGGCGGCATAACTGCCCGAAAAAAACGGCATTTTCGGCAGGCAGGAAAGGGCTGGCGACAGCCCTTTTTTTTTAGTGTAAATTGCAGCGTCAAGATTGTTTCCCGCGCTGTATGACCCGCCTGCAGGATTCCCCCGGGCAATAACCGAAAGTCGCCGCCATGGCCCAGGCCGTAACCCCGATCAACCGTGATCCGCAGGTCGACGCGCTGAAACTGCCGCCGTATTCCGTCGAAGCCGAGCAATCGGTGCTGGGCGGTTTGCTGCTCGAGAACACGGCGTGGGAAAAAATCGCGGACCTGCTGACGGACGCCGATTTTTATCGGGCGGATCACCGGCAAATCTATCGCCATATCTCGCTGCTCGTCGAGGACAATAAACCCGCCGACGCACTGACGGTCGCCGAGAGCCTCGAGCGCAGCGGCAAGCTTGAGGAGGTCGGGGGGCAGGCCTATATCGGTTCGCTGGCCGTAAACACGCCGAGTGCTGCCAATATCCGGCGCTATGCGGAGATCGTGCGCGAGCGCGCGATCATGCGCAAACTTGCGGAGGTCGGCACCGGCATTACGGAGTCCGTGTTCAATCCGTTGGGCCGCTCTGCCAAGGACCTGCTGGATAACGCCGAAAAGGAGGTGTTCGCGATCGCCGAAGCGGGTGCGCGCGGCGGGCGCGGATTTACCGAAATTCAGCCGCTGCTTACGCAGGTGATCGAGCGCATCGACACGCTGTACAAATCGGACAATCAGAGCGACGTGACCGGCATTGCGACCGGCTTTGTCGATCTCGATCGCATGACCTCCGGCCTGCAGCCCGGGGACCTGGTGGTTGTCGCGGGGCGGCCGAGCATGGGCAAGACGGCTTTCGCGCTGAATATCGCGGAACATGTCGCGCTTTCGGAAAAAATGCCGGTGGCTATTTTCAGCATGGAAATGGGCGCCGCGCAGCTGGTCATGCGCATGCTGGGTTCGAACGGGCGGGTTGATCAGCACAAGATGCGCACGGGCAAGCTTGACGATGACGATTGGCGAAAGCTCACGGATGCGGTGGGCAGGTTTCACGACTCGCCGATTTTCATCGACGAGAGCGGCATGTTGAATCCGACCGAACTGCGCGGCAGGGCACGCCGCCTGTACCGTCAACAGGGAGGCCCCGGCCTGGGCCTGATCGTCATTGACTACCTGCAACTCATGGAAACCGGCAACAGCACGGAAAACCGTGCGACGGAAGTTGCGGAGATATCACGTTCCCTGAAGGCGATCGCCAAGGAATTGAATGTTCCGGTGATGGCGCTATCGCAGTTAAACCGCGGCCTGGAACAACGCACTGACAAGCGTCCCATCATGTCGGACCTGCGCGAGTCGGGCGCGATCGAGCAGGATGCCGACTTGATCCTGTTTATTTACCGCGACGAGGTCTACCATGCGGAAACCGCCGACAAGGGCAAAGCCGAAATCATCATCGGCAAGCAGCGCAATGGCCCGATCGGCATGGTGCCGCTGACTTTCCGCGGCCAGTTCACCCGCTTCGAAAACTTCGCCCAGCCCGGCAGGTACTAGCGCGCGGTGCGTGAGCGGGCCGCAGAACGCGGCCCGGGAGGAGCGCGGCGCATACCGGGGTCTCCCGTTCGCAACAATCCATCCCCGGATTTCATGTCATTCATCCGGGCTGCGCGTCTGACAGGTTTTCAGCGATTGCGGCCGCCTGGCCGCGGCTATAACACCTCCGCCGCAAAATCAGCGAGCCGCGAGCGCTCGCCGCGCTGCAGCGTGACGTGCCCGCCGTGCGACCAGCCCTTGAAGCGGTCGACCACATAGGTCAGGCCTGAACTTCCTTCGGTCAGGTAAGGCGTGTCGATCTGCGAGATGTTGCCCAGCACGACGACCTTGGTGCCGGGGCCGGCGCGCGTAATCATGGTCTTCATCTGTTTCGGCGTCAGGTTCTGCGCCTCGTCTATGATCAGGTACTTGTTGATGAAAGTGCGCCCGCGCATGAAGTTCAGCGACTTGACCTTGATGCGCGAGCGGATCAGGTCGCGGGTCGCCGCACGCCCCCACTCGCCGGCCTCGTCGTCGGTCTTGTTCAGCACGTCAAGGTTATCCTCGAGCGCTCCCATCCAGGGATTCATTTTCTCTTCCTCCGTGCCGGGCAGAAAACCGATGTCTTCGCCGACCGGCACGGTGACGCGCGTCATGATGATCTCCGAGTAGGTCTTGTGCTCGAGTGTTTGCATGAGTCCGGCGGCCAGCGTGAGCAGCGTCTTGCCGGTACCCGCCTGGCCGATCAGCGTGACAAAGTCGATGTCCGGGTTCATCAGCGCGTTGAGCGCGAAATTCTGCTCGCGGTTGCGCGCGATTATGCCCCACACGCTGTGACGCTGGTGCGCAAAATCCTTGATCGTTTGCAGGATCGCGGACTTGCCCGACACCTCCCTGACCTGCGCATAGAGCGGGCGGTCGGCCTCCTGGAATACGAATTCGTTGACCATCATGCTGGCGCACAACGGACCGTGCAGCCGGTAGTAGGTGTGCCCGGATTGCTGCCAGGACTCCATGCCTTTGCCGTGCTTGTCCCAGAAATCGGCCGGCAATTCGCGTGTGCCGGTATAGAGCAGGTCGGTATCCTCGAGGACCTTGTCGTTGAAATAGTCCTCGGCGGCAAGACCCAGCGCACGCGCCTTGATGCGCATATTGATGTCTTTGCTGACGAGGATGACCTGCCGCTTGGGATGGACCTCCTGCAAATGCTTGACCACGCCGATGATCTGGTTGTCGGCCTTGCCGCCGGCCAGCCGCGCCGGCAGTTCGCCACTGATCGATTGTGTTTGCAGAAAAAGGCGCCCGGAAGCGTCGCCGCCGTTGCGCTGGTGCAACTGGATGCCGTGTTCGATGTCGTGCTCGCTGCCGCTGACGATCTCGTCAAGGAAGCGGCTTGCCTGGCGCGCATTGCGCGCGACCTCCGACATGCCTTTCTTGTTGCCGTCGAGTTCCTCAAGCGTGGCCATCGGAATGTAGATGTCATGTTCCTCGAAGCGGAACAGGCTGGTCGGATCGTGCATCATGACGTTGGTGTCAAGCACGAAGAGCTTGACGCTGGCGGGTATGCGCGTGACGGTAGTTGCGGATTTACGCTGGGTCATGGCGCTCCTGGGCAGCGGCAGGTCAAGTAATTTATTTGAGCGAATTGACGAAGTCGAGGATTTCCTGCGCGTGGCCCGGCACTTTGACTCCGCGCCATTCGCGCGCAAGCCGGCCCTTGCTGTCGAATACAAAAGTGCTGCGCTCGATGCCGCGCACCTGACGGCCATACATGTTTTTCATTTTGATGACGCTGAAGAGCTTGCACGCGGTTTCGTCGGCATCGGACAGGAGATCGAAGGGAAAGCTCATTTTCGACTTGAAGCCCTCGTGCGACTTCAGGCTGTCGCGCGACACGCCGAAGATCGCGCATTTCAATTTCTGGAATTGCGGATAACGGTCGCGGAAGTCCTGGCCTTCCGTCGTGCAACCGGGCGTATTGTCCTTGGGATAGAAATAGATCACGACCGGATGGCCGTGCTGCGCTGAGAGTCTGAAAACGGTGTTGCCCGTCGCGGGGAGTTCAAAATCGGCAAACGGTGGTTTGGGCATGGATAAATTGCTCTGTTAGTCAGACAGGATTGTCAGGTAATTATCCCGGCGAGGCAAGGGTGCATGCCGGCGATCCACCGCGTTCGTCGAGCAGGAATTCCTTATCCTGGAGCGCGAGCGTGCCCGAGCGGCCGGGAATTCCCGCCACGGTGACGACATGGCGGGGCAGGACCTTCGGTTCGAGCGATGCAAAATAATCCCGCAATGACACCAGCGCGTAACCGGCGGTGCGCCAGCCGGCGAGCAGGCGCTCGAAGACCGGAGCGAGCTTCATACCTTCGAGTTCAGCGTGCAGCGTATAAACGTGACCGGTCAACGGCGGGACGCGGCTTAAGTGCAGGACATGATCGGCGACGCTATCCGCAGTGAGCCCGTCAACACCGATCAACTCGTCGAGCGTCGGCAGCGTGGTGGGTAGCTGCGGGCAGGCGATGATCTCTGCATTCTGGACCGGGATGTACGGGTGTTTGCCGCGCGTATCCGAACAGTAATCGAAGCCCAGTTGCTGCGTAAGCCGGTAGGCAT